>NZ_JCACKQ010000059.1:16946-41162 GCF_059505465.1 Symplocastrum torsivum
CCCACTCGCTGGGGAAACTAATTGAATGGAAACAAGTACTGCTCTGTTTTCAACAAGACTAATCGCGTAGTAAGTCCCCACTCGCTGGGGAAACTAATTGAATGGAAACCTCTCTGTAATCGTAGCTAAGCTCTTCCATTTCGTCTCCCCACTCGCTGGGGAAACTAATTGAATGGAAACACCAGCTGTGGTGAAGAAAGAATTGTTTGTAGAAACTCCCCACTCGCTGGGGAAACTAATTGAATGGAAACACAGTGGCTACCACAGCGGCGTGGTACACACCGTCTATAGGGTCCCCACTCGCTGGGAGCGCAAGGCGCAAATCGGTAATTACTACCGTTTTGCCCTCAACTTGATTTTGAACCAGGGCTTTCATTTGTAGTAGTCACGCACGGCAGGTGGAGTTTGTTGAGAATGCGATCGCATCCAACGTGTAGTTGTTAAAAACTATTTTTAAGACATCTTCGGCTTTGCTTGCTAAACCTGTAGTGTACGGAATATACACTACAAGAATGTTTGTTAGTAAGGTGCTAGCCATAACATCAGATGGATTATGCAAGTTTTGGAAGTAGCGAGTTGGTTTGACTCCTATTTTTAATGGTTTCATAAACCATTCAATCCGCTGAATATTTTGTCTTACATTTTCAGATAGTCTTTGATTACTTTAATCTTTTGTGCAGTAGATGAGGTTATGTTTTTTCATCAGAGCCAGCTCTTGAGGGTGAAGTCCGGCTAGTATCACCTCATCCATAATTATTTCTTTTGCGATTCCATCATCAACCGCCAATTGTCTCCTGTATTTCATTCATCCACTCTCCAATTGTTTCCTTCGTTGAAACCTAACTCTGATAACTCTCCGAGCATGGCATCTAACAATTCAGAAGCCAGCTTGTACTTGTCGTGGCTTCTGCCTCCAGACCTGACTCCCCATCCGAGTAAAATCATCTTTTCTCTCCCCAATCTTTTTGTGAGCAACAGCCGCAGCATTATCAGCTTCCCGTCTCGCTCTAAACCCTCAAACAGGGGTATGGAAGCCTCGCCGGAAGCTGACTCTAGGGCTTCCACTAAACGAGTAGAGAGGGCTTCCAGCGAGATTCCATCAGGCTTCCGGCTAGCTTCCACTTTTTCAAACGGAAGCTTCCGCTCACTCAGGGTGTCTTTTTGGGAAGGGTTAGTGGAAGGGTCAGTTGTTGATAGATTGGTTGGCTCGATTTCCTCTGAATTAATATCTACTACATTACGCTTCCAATCCGTTAAGTCTGGAATTCGTGCTGGATACTTTCCTACCATGCAGCACGGAATTGATTTACCTTCAGATGTACGGCGTGACTGTTGCCACTCTAGTTCTGTCAAAACGGTTGTCCAGTACTCGTAATCTTCACCATCTTTTCGGCACTGATTGCGAAGAGATTTAGCGTAGTCAATGGCGAATTCTCCTAAGCGAATATCAGTAAAACATTCTTCTAAATCTGATTCGCCTTCAAACCCCCAGGAAGCAACATTTTCTCCTTGTGCTAAGGCAATTAGACGTAACATAGATTCACGAGCAACGGTGATAATATCTTTCATCATTGCTTTAGCGGAAGGAGCAACTTCGATATTCTGTTTTGTTTCCGGGTCACGTTCTTTGATTGTTTTGACGTTGGTATTGATGAGCCGCCATTCATCTACTACAAAATTGGTGATTTCAAACGTTTCTCCCTGTTCCATCAAAGGGTAACGACGATACATCTCTGCATGAATCCATTGCAACTTGGCTCGAATAGTTTCGTAGTCAAACCACAATCCGTAAACTTCTAGTCCGACCCAGTTCCAAGACTTTTTCTTAGGTGTGATGACGAAGCGGGAACCTCCTAAAATATCCAACAGCCAATCAACAAAGGTAGTTTTCCCAATGCCTGTACCACCGATGACCCGCAGATGAGCGAATTGATCAGGTTCAGTACGAAGGCGAGAGAAATCAAACAAGACAACGGTAATAGGCTCCTTCTTAATCGGCAGTGGCGGCTCCACTACCACGGCTGGTGCTTCAACAGGTTGAGGTGCGCTCAGCTTTTCATCCACTGGCATGGCCGCAACGTCAATCGCTGGCACTTCCTCCGGTACGGGTTCCGTCTGTGGTGGCAGCGATTGAGAGGAACTGGGAACAGTACCCGACGCGATCGCTAACGCTACATCTTGCAAGGGTGGCAGCTTGAGGCTATTTCTTAGTCGCGTGTGCCTGAGAATGTGCCTGAAAGCATTTAGCCTTGACTCCCCTGGTAACTGCGCTAAGTAGCCTGTCAACTGGGCTTCGGCTACCATCACAAGCTCATACTCGTGTGCGAGTTCCGGCTCGACATAGCCGATAACTCCAAGTAATGGGTCATCGGCTTCGCCTTGGTCATTGGTTGCTGCCAGCCCGATACCAGTGAGCAGTTCTCCTGTCCCTTTCCTCACCAGTGGCAGTAAACACAGCCGTTTAGTATTTTGATAATCCCTTAAGACCGTCCACCCGTACCCAGCTAGACCACAGCCAGCGATAACAGCTACCAGGGGATTAGCTGACAGCAGAAGCCCGACGACTCCTAGCGCTGCCGATGACACCTTAGCGGCTTCTAAATCTTGTCTATAGTGACGTGCCGATGCCTCAATCACCTCTAGTCGCAGTTGCAAGGCTTCGGTGATTTGCCCTTGCGTTAATAGGTCAGAGAATGAGTTAATACTGTGCATGAGAGATAAACTCCTTATAAGAAAACCCCCAAGTGAGTGCTTAGGGGTTAATTCTTGTGAGCAGTGCCAATTAGTTGGGTAAGACTTCGACTTGTGGCTTGATGGGTGCGATCGCATTCCAGAATAAGTTAATCATTGCTTCCGTTCCAAAGATTGAAGCGAGAATCCACACCAGATTAATCACCAGCTCACCTGTACTCTGACCCATTACTGGATAGTTCCAGAGGGCAATTCCAGCATCAATTGCATAAGTTAGAGCGATTAATGCCCCTCGTGTTCTGACAGTACGCATCCCCACAGTCTTGAGCCGCTTCCTGCGATACTCTGCCAAGTCAAGCTGCCCCTCTTCCGGGTCAGGCACTCGGTAATCCTTAATCGCCTCATACTCAGCTTTCGCTTTTGCAATGTCGATTTCACGCAGTACGAAGGCTTGGATACCCTGCACAATCAGACTCACTACCGTAGCCATCCAGAACGAGGGAGCAATCACAGCCGTAAAAAAGAACTTTAAATCCGCTGCGTCACTCACAAAAGGTTTAGGGACAAATGCGGGGTTATTGGCGTTCATTGCCTGCCAATATCCCTCAGCAGATACAGCACCAAAATAGAGAACTCCTAAACCAATCATGATGGCGTTTCCTGGTGGAGTTGTTAACCAGTTGATGAGACGTGCTGGAGTGGTTAAAATCAGCACTATCACCCGACCAATACCTGATGCCGCATCACTTCCAGGTGATTGAGTAGTGCTGCGATGTCCGTTTGTTGAAGCTTTAGATCCAAGTGCCATTAGTCGCAAACTCCCGTGTAGTAAAGCGTGAAGTAGAATTTCCCTTGGTAGGCATACCCGATACACTTCCTGAATCGGTCGTAAATAATCGTCTTTTCACTCTTGTTGACGGTATGTTGCCAATCGAGCTGAGGTGGAGTGTTATTTAGGGTGTAGTTGGAGACGATTAACTGGTTAAAGTGGGCAATCTGGTTTTTTTGGTACGCATCAGCGATCGCCTTTGCATTCTCAGCCTGAGTCTTTTCCTGTTCTGTGTTCCACCAACTAACGTGGTCAGATGTCGCCTTGGAAGTGGTGATTAAAGCTGTGCCGATTAAGCCGATAATGCTGCCAGTGGTTACGAGTCGAAACGTGTTGGTTTGCATAGTTTTCTATGCCTCCAGCCATAACTAGAGGCATTACTCCTCATTCGGTTAGAGACTAACTTCCCAATGGGTTGTGTGGGTTCTTGAGGCGTAAACTTTTCCTTGAATTTGCTCACAAAGAGCTTGAATCAATCCCTCAATATTTCCTTCAGAAAGTTGGCTGCAAGCCTGAATGTATTCACACAATTCCTCATCTTCATACCAGATGTTCCAGTCCACACCAGCAGACTCGATACAGCAATCAATAAGAGTGATACTGTTGGCTGCCTCATTCCAAACTGGTTTTTGTGCGATAAATCCTGTTAAAGCTGCCCGAAAAACGATCTTCTGTTCATAAGTCATCTTTTGTAAGCGAGCGCCAAACCGTTCTTGAATTTGGTGGAGAGCTTCAGGAGATTTCGCTTCAGGATCGTATCCTGTGTAATATCCAACGGGTTGAGTCATGATTAATTAATCCTTGATGATCGTTTTGTTGGTCGTTTTGGATGAGCCAGCAGTGGGAGTGGTCAATTCATCACCGCTGGCTCCTAATTGAACTGAATTTCTGAACTCGTTTACAAATCGGTCAAATTCGCTCCAATCGTCACTCATTAATGCACTCAGGAATTCGGCTTCTAGTAAAGTCAAAGTACTTTCGTACTCTTGCTTCATCTCCTCTGCCCTTTCATCAAGACTGAGGCGAATGTGTGATAGTGCGCGTTCTAGTTCCATCAGTTTTTGGTTCATTCCACTCCATTATTTTTGCGGGTATCAGCAATCCACTTCTCAATTGGGTAGCCAGCTTCTAAAGCACTTTTTATTGCCCCCATCGCAATACCAAGAAATCGAGGGTAGAATTCCCCTTCCATTTGGGGATAAGCCTTCTTGACAATCTCAAACCACTCATTGATTGTGGGTTCGTCAATATCCAGCAGGATTTGCAAGGTTAATGATGTTTCTGGTGTCACTTGTGCTTCCTTTGATTTGAACTACTTAAAGTATTTGTCTGAGCGATTTAACCACTGCCTCTGCCTGGGCCATGTCATTCTTTTGTCTGCCAACTTCCCAGAGTAAATCCTCAATCTGCTGGCGTTCTTCGGCAGTCCCGGTCTTGTAAATCTCAAGGGTTTGGCGGCAGGCTTGTTCGACCGACCATCGTTCTTTGAGCTTTCTCAAGAAGTTGAGCATGGTTAAGTCTCCTTTAGAAACTGCTAATACCTGGTTGCCGCTGTACAGCTCTGCGAGGTGCTTCAAGAGAATGAATCTGTTTGGTTTGCACTGACGCAGGCATCGCTACTGGTGGTGGTGGAGCAATTGGGGTTGCCTTTAGAGCGCTAACCAAGTGGTCGCCATAGTTGATGAGGAAGAGAGAAAATAATTGGCTGAATGTCTTGATTCCTGTTGCCTCAAGGATTTGTTCTGCCTTGGGTCTGTCGTCAGCATCCAACACAATTCGAGTTTGATTAGCCATTGAATCCTCCTGATATGTGAGCCATTGCAATGATGTTGAAAAGTTGAGGCTCCGGTGCAATCCAGAAACAATCACCAGAGGCTTCACACATAGGTGCTGCTAAATTTGCAGAACCACCAACAATCAGAACTTCACCCAAGTTGGGTAAATACTTAGCCCACTTCGAGCGGATTTCGGCACGGGCGGATTCAACCCACTTCTCACACACGTCTTGGTAGATGGCAGAAAAATCGAGTTTGGCTGTGCCATACAGACAATCACCACGAGCGATCGCATCCATAATGTCTGCCAGCGCTGGTGAATAGTTCAGTCCCAATGTCGCTTGCACTTCGGTCGCCACCTGCTGTGCTAGTTCCTTAGTTCCCGGCAGGATAATTTCTGCATCCTGAACCATCGTTCCTGATGGGAGATAGATTCTGGCAATTGAAGTTCCCCCGCCAATATCCCAAACGGCATTGGGATTGTCAGGAAATGCAAACATTCCTTGCTGTTGGGCATAAAGAAATGCTGGTTCAGTCTCATTGAGCGGGTCAACAATAGCAATCGTGTAGCAGATAGGCTTCCCATTACGCTTGAATTCCCGCACATTCGGGTAGTTTTCCAACTTCCGAAGTGCCTCGACATCAGAATCGTTTGTGTCGCTAGGAAGTGCGATCGCAAACTTGGCGATATGCACGTAATCAAATCCTGGATTAGGCTCAATACCGACTAAGGCAATAATTTCAGCTAACTCGCACTTGTTGTGCTGAAAGACGGGTTCCCCGTCAAGTTCCTGTGCCTGTCGCCCAATGAGGTAACGCTTGTCATCAACCTCAATCAGAACTGTTTGAGGGTCTGGCTTGATGCGCCTCCACTGCGTTTCAGTGACTTCCTTGATGCAGCTAGGAATCATTCGGACTTCATTCTCAGGGTCAACCCACTTGATGAAACGATTCCCACCATCAAAGGCTACACATGGACGTAACTGGGACATCTGCGGATAGCTCTGTACGTTGGGAGATGGATAGATGTATCCGTTAAGCGTCTCCAAGTGTTCTTCAGTTTTCATGGTTCAAAATGGCTAGATGCCTTGTGTTTGCTGGCATTGAAGGCGCTTTAGGCAGGGCTTGCAACCCTTTAATACTGGTATCCGCTTGATTGCGTTTTGCGCTTACCTCTGTTCTTTTTGCGTCTCTGCTGGTAGCATAGTACACATGGTGCATGTTAAGCAAGTAGTCCTTTAAAGCTAGGTAGTTCACATGACACAATCATGGGGTAAACGATGCTTTTAAAATGCCCGACAAAGCCCCTGATAAAGCTAACGATGTGTTCATCCGAGTTTTTCTGAGTTCCGATGTAAGAACTCGATTTAAGGTTGCTTGCGCTCAATCTGGAGCAGCTATGAGCGAGAAGGCTAGAGAACTTATTGAGGACTGGGTTATGGAGTGGGAGCAGCAAGACAAATCCCCTGCCTCTGGCACCAGTGCTAGCAAAGGCGGGGGAAAGAAGGGAGGTGAAGCATGAGTGAGCAAGAAATTGCTGAACTGCGATCGCGCATTATTGAGCTTGAGCAGAGTGATGAAATCTTTGCCCGGAGAGCCAACCTCCTCTTAGATGAAATAATGCTTACTCGCGATCAGATTGGAGAAAATGCCAAAGCCATCTCAGAAAGCCGAAGAGACATTGACCAATTAGCTAGCCGAATGGGAGAGCTAGCTCTATCGGTCAGTGAGCTAAGGCAAAACCAGCAGCTATTGACATTCACAGTTACCCAGGTACTTGAGTCGATCAGCATACTGCGTCAAACTCAAACTTCATTTGTGGAGCAAGCTATAGCTGATCGCCAGTCCTTTCAGACGGAAATTCAACGAATCTGGGAGTATTTGATGACGACGCGACCCAACGGCAGAGGGGAACATGGAAGTGAGACATGACTATGAGGCGAGGTTGCCCTATACACGAACGCAATTTTCCGGTACTTTTGAAGTAATGAAATTTGGGCATCCCAAAAGGCTTCAGCGCCTCGTAACTACCAAAGTTACGGACCAGTTCGTTTGCGAACAATGGTTGATTGGACGATCGCCCTTGATGAAGAAGAAGGTGTCTAAACGTTAGACATGCTTCAGAATAAACTTTTAGCCAACGCTCTGAACTTTTAAGCGGAGTGCTGAGCGCTGGCTACATAACCACCCCAGAGGGGAGTCACAGACAGAAGTACTGTTGCTTCAAGTCTATCACTCTTCCTCTGGATCACCAATGAGGAAGTCATGACAGCATCTCTAGCCGAAAAACCACGTAGCCCAATTTCCTTACTAAGAAGGGAACATAAAGATTTACTAGATAGACTGGCATCAAATTCACGCACACAAGTTAGGTGCTGTGCCGTGGCAATGATGAGCTATCTCAAGCACTGGCACGAGTGGAAAGAATTAAGGTACCCGACCCTCTGGGTTTACCAGCCGCTCAGAGATATCCGGGAAGACTTGATGGGAGCTTACACACTCCATGTCATAAGAGCTGCACTTGACTTGTTGGAGAAGCTGGGCTTCCTCTCTATTCGGAAAAACGCTCGCCAGGAGAACCGACGCAATGGGCAGGACAAAACTCATCAATATCTGCTCCATGTTGATCGCGTTGAAGAGGCACTGGAGAAACTCTATTCCCCCAAAAAGGCTAAAACCCGCAAAAACTCCCCAGTTGATAAGGCTGAAACGTCGGGTATTAATACTAAGACACCGGGCATCAATCTTAAAACGTCACGTTTCACTGTTGAAACACATACACAGATTCCTTCCACTGATTCCTGCACAGATTCCTGCTCTCTCAAAAAAGAGCGAGAAGAAATGAACTTTGTGCCAGAGCTGGAGGACCCTTGGGAAACTGAAGAAGAAGTAGAACAGGATTTAACCACTTCGTTTGATGTCAGACCAGAGATATCGCAAGAACAAGAAGTTAAAAGTGAAGAACAATTTTCCGCTGTGCCTGTGTTGAAATGTGACGAAGTATCACAAACTGATGTAGATACAGCAATGTGCGTTGAAGTGGTGCAAACTGATGTAAAGCCACTACCTAAGCTGAAAAGCGAGAGCGTTGCGCTGCACAGCCGCGCCGATTGCACTTCCGGCTTTTGTTCGCAGGAGGAACGTGAAGGCTTTTACCAAGCACTTTTGGTATTAGCCAAAGGGAAGGGGGTACGGTCACCAGTAGGTTGGGCTAGTGTGATCGTCAAAGCCATCAATGCCGGGGAGCCGTGCCAGTACTTGAATGAGTATCGTGACGGTTTACTGGTGGGAGGTTGCGAACAACAGGAGTGGGAGGTTGCACCAGGACAACCCTTGGAGCAGTTTGTGAGCTACCTAAAGACCAGGAACAAAAGGACAGGGATGAGTGATGAGGAAGCGATCGCGACAGCGTACCAACAGCTCAAAGATGTTAACTTGGCGCGAGCGCAGTGGGAATCCTGCAAGCGCTCCATCGTCCGATATAGCGAAGAGTGGGAAAAGCAAAAGCAGCGGGGTGTCTCCAACGCCTATTTGCCGCCAGAGCTGCTGGCTCACCGTCAGGTAAGTCTTGAGGAAGCGGCAAGTGCAATGGCATCTTTGCAAGCTGGCTGTGTTCAGTTGCAAGGGTTGGTGGAATCCGCCAAGCTGAACTCTGCCACAGCCGAGCTGGAGCCAGTGAAGGAACTGGCGAGTGAGCCTGCGATTACTGAACCTGAGCCTGTTGCTGCTGTCGCTGCCACTGACCTAGAGCCAGCCAAGGAATTACCTAGTGAGCCTGCGATTACTGAACCTGAGCCAGTTGCTGCTGTCGATGACCTGGAACCAGTGAAGGAATTACCGAGTGAATCTGCGGTTGCCGAACCTGAGCCAGTTGCCGATGCCGATGCCACTGACCTAGAGCCAGCCAAGGAATTACCCAGTGAGCCTGAGCGGGTCAGTGCCATTGAACTCCAAGAAAAACTGAATTCGCCACTCGCTCTTTTTAAATCCCTTGCCCGGACTATGGCACAAGAATTGGGGTATCGCATTGAGGAAGGTCTGGTTCTCAATGCGGGGGAAGAGATTCCCTCTTTGGAACATTTGCGATCGCTTTTAAGTAATGCCGAAACTCGTCCCGTGACCGCCAAAAAAATCCAGCGACTAATTGAGGGAAATCCGCAATGGGGATTTTACTTTGATGAATTCAGAGAGCTGTGGGGATTTTAGCCTCAGTCGAGATACTCTCTTATCCCGAACTCACGTTAAGTTACTTAATCAAGAGATAAAAAACGAGAGCCGTCAGCAATTACAGCAGCAGATAACGGCATGGGAAACGCTACTGGAGAAGTTGGGAAGGCTTAACACTCAGTAGTCAAGAAGTCGAGTTTAATACCAGTGAATAACTCATCTTGATTCCTGGGTATGGATAAGGTGCAAGTCTAGGCTGAGAGTTGATTTGGTGAGTCGAAAATTCTGCTAGGTGTCTAACCGTTAGACAGGTAAGATTACGTGTTACCCCGCAAAGTCGGAGACATGAAGCAGACGCGATCGCTCTTTCCTAGTACAGTTTGATTGAAACTTGACACCACATTTCTTGCCAAAAGTCAAGATAAAGTTAAAAGCACTGATTGTTAGTTGTATCTTGGTTAGGGGAATACTCAGGAGTAGCCAAAAACTTGTGTCCAGTAGTGGTGGTAGTTAACTTTGCCTGTATCGTCGGCGAGGAAGTAATAACCAATACCAATCTCTTTGAGTTCGGGATTAAGGATATTGGCACGCTGCCCTGGGCTGTTCATCCATTCTGTTACTAATGCTTCTGGCGTAGACATACCCACAGCAATGTTTGCCGCCACCTTTGAGGATTGATAGCCTGTCGCGTTAATACGATACCACGCCGTACTACCATTGGGTTTGATGTGACTGAAATAGTCTTGCAATGCCATGTCTTGGCTATGTCCTTGTGCAGCAGCAGTCAATTGGGGATTTAAGCTCAGTGGAGGCAAATCATTCTTTTTGCGCTCTATGTTAATGAGATCGAGGACTCTTTGACCGAAATCACCAGAGTTCAATGGGTAGTCGGGAACTTTAGGTGGCTGGATTATTCGAGTAGGTGGCTGGATTATTCGAGTAGGTGGCTGGATTGCTGGAGTAGGTGGCTGGATTGCTGGAGTAGGTGGCTGGATTGCTGGAGTAGAGGGCTGGATTGCTGGAGTAGAGGGCTGGATTGCTGGAGTAGAGGGCTGGATTGTTCGAGTAGGTGGCTGGATTGCTGGAGTAGAGGGCTGGATTGTTCGAGTAGGTGGCTGGATTGTTCGAGTAGGTGGCTGGATTGTTCGAGTAGGTGGCTGGATTGCTGGAGTAGAGGGCTGGATTGTTCGAGTAGGTGGCTGGATTGCTGGAGTAGAGGGCTGGATTGCTGGAGTATCACCAGTTTTTCTCGTGTAGTTGGGTTCTTGTAGGCAAGAGTCGGAGCGAAAACCTACAGTACATCTAAAATCTTCACTCAATACCAAGCCTGCTATTGTAGTGATACCAACAGGGGTTACTATAATAAATAACAATTTAATATAATTAAACCTACTTGTTAACCTAAAGCTAAATAGCTTACTGGCTAGTATTTCTACAACTTCTCGCACCTGGGATAAGCGCCCATCAGATGCCCTATTGATTTCCTGATCCTTTAGCGCCCTATTAACCCAATCCCGATTAAAAACTAACTGATACAACCTGTTATAAGCTTTTAACTTTCCTTTCTGCTTAACCACTAAACCTGATAGCCGCAATTCTAGCTGTTCAGAACTGTCATCAGCTATAATTTCACGCTGCTGCAAAATTCGTTGATAGAGTTTCAGCAAACGCAAGGTTTTGTCTTCTCGTCTAAGAATGCGCTCACTTATCGTTGTCAGATGCTGTTGCTCGTCCTTTGCTTGCCAATTTTCAACTATCTGCTCATGCACAATTTTCTCAACATACTTGGCTTCCTTCCAATCATGAATCAATTTATGCGAGGAAACCAGTTGGCATACCCTTTGAGTCAGAAATGGTTGCCCACCTGTCCATCTCAATACCTGTTCCATTACTGCTTTAGGATTGCTGACTTTTCCTTGCAATCCTTTCTGTAAAGGCTCAGTTTGTTCGAGTTCAAAACCAGTCAGCTCAATGAATCGACTTGCAATATTAAAAGTTAAGTTGATTCTATCTGTAATTAAATCAGCAGGTGCAGCTACTCCCAGCAGCGCAAAGGTGAGGCGGTTATAGTTTGTATTTTTCGCACGGTTTTCAAAGCAAGAACGTAGAAATGCAAAAAAATCATCTTTAAATTCTAAATTCAAAATACTATCAATTTCATCAACAAATATAACAATTTTTTGAATTACATTATCCAGTAATTCCTCTGACATAAACTTACTTAACCGTTCGGCAGAAGAAATAAGACCCTGCTTGTTCCACCAGTCACTAAGGTCGATTTTTAAATTGAATTCGCTCACCAGACGACTGATAAAGCCCCCATAAAATTCATCTTTTGTCACTTGATAGCTACAAAGCTCCCTCATTTCGATTGCGGCACAGGCAACCCCTTCCTCTTTCAGGCTTTTCATTGTTTGTACGCGCAAGCTAGACTTTCCCATCTGCCGGGAGTTCAACACATAACAAAACTCCCCCGCTCTTAACCCTTCATAGAAGTCCTTGTCTGCCTGCCGCTTTACATAGGTGGTAGCGGACTCAGGTAGACTTCCTCCAACTTGATATTGGTTGCCTGAGTTGGGCGCATCACTCATTAGGTATCATTCCCTTAGTGATTACAGAAATACTTACAAGCGAGTGCGAAAATAGTGACGATACAACTCATATCGAGGCATCGCTGTATTGCTTTGCAGCTTCACCAGTCCCAAGTCATCTAACTTCACCGCTATATCAGGATTCAATTCCGAGTTAAATTCTACTGGGGCTTCTGCTTTAACTACCTCTTTGAGAACTCGAACTAGCTTTGGATGCTGTTGTAACTTCTTCAAGTGTCGTCTCAAGTAGTCGCGGTAAATTCCAGCGTCATTGGAAGCTGTTTCCAAAAGTTGTTCAAGTGTCATATCCCGCTGCGCCACCTGTTCGAGGGCTTTGTTGACCAGATAGGGATGCCCTCCTACCATATTCATTAGCTGCTTAACTTTGTCATTGTCCCAATCCAGTCGATACTGTTGTGCCAAATTCTGCACTTGTTTCTGGCTTAAGTCTGTTAATTTTATCTCTGTCCCTGCATTAAACGGTGACTGATTTATATCAAGTTCAGTGTAGACTTCGGTATGCAATACGATTAGGCGGAGTTGTGTCCAAAGCTGACGAGTTTTAGAGTCTTCATGCCAGGTTCTCAGCATACCCAAAAACTCTCCGGCAATTTTCTCGTTACGGAAAAGCCGATCTACTTCATCTAAAGCTAGAACTAGGACTCTGTTTTCGGTCAACAGATACTTTTCAAAGTAGGTTCTACACTTAATCTTGCTATTACCAAGACTCCTACTCCAGTGTTCATCCACTGGATGAGCCAACCCCAGCATCACAGCGACGCTAGTACAAAACCACTTCAAGAATTGAGCCAGGTTAGTAAAATCTTCTGGCATCGCGTCCCGCAGGTTCAAAGCTACTGTTCGATAGTCCTGCTTAGCTGCGTGTTCCAGAATCCTGGACATTAGCAACGTTTTGCCCATCTGCGAAGGAGCTTTAATTCGGAGCAGCGCACCGGGCTGTAAAATCTCCTGGTAACAGCGAGATTCGTCTGGCTCTCGCTTCACATAAACAGCCGAGTCCCCATGAATTGGACGCTCCAGCTCATTAAAACGAGGGTTATCAGGTATAATAATAGGCTGCGGTGCAGAAACTTGCTGTCCGATTCGGGCTTCGTATTTGGCTAGCGCAAGTTTTGCAGCCTCTGCTCCACGTCGTACTAATTCTGCTTTTTGATCGTTGGCTAGGTCGAATTTTAAGAAGTTGAAACCTGATACATCAATCTCAATATTTATATAGTTGGGGTCTTGAGCAATATTGTCAGGAGGTAGACCCCCCCGTCTCGTCATAAGATCAATGGTTCCCTTTAATGCCTCTAACGCTTTCGGTGACTCCAGGTACTCTAGCGATTGCTTGAATCGAACACCAACCAATGCACAATTAGCCTCTTGAGATTGTGAATGCAAAAGTTCCACCGGAAAATTGAGTAGCACTCCACCATCTACAAGTTCCTGCGTTCGGTCGCGACGTGACATTGGTTTGAAAAAACCAGGAATTGAAATCGAAGCACGTACCGCAAATGAGACTGTTGTGTGTGGCTCTTTATCTTTATCAAAGACTACAGGGTCTCCGCTTTTACTGTTCAGGTCACAGGCGACGATTGCCAGGTAGATATTCTTAGACTTATACAGCTCGGCAAAGGTAATATCCTGCGGTTGTCCAACATTTGCTCCCAGTTTACCTCGCAGCCATTGATGGAAACGCTTTCCATCACTGTAGGCGTCCCGCTTTAAAACCAACTTCCAGAATCTCTGGCGATTCACGTACTTAGACCAATTGAGCTGACTAAAGGTATCAATGGCATGACCGGGAGTGTATTCAGCCGCACAGAAGGCAGCCACAATTGAACCTGCGGATGTTCCTGCGGTGCCAATAATATGAAATTTTTGTGACACCTCTTGCCACGCGCCAAGATGAGCCATTCCAAGTGCGCCGCCCCCTTGGAAAGCGACGTATGCTGACATTGTCTTTGTCATACCTGTCATCCAAGTCACTCTGCTGTTTTCCGAGTATCTGCACCTTCACCATCAGGGGCTACTTTTCCGAAAGTGACCGCCAAACCCTAGAACGCATCTGCCCCGAACCCAAATCAGCCGCCGCCATTCGGGACTTATACGAAGACTATACCAAGCGTTTGCCCAAGATTCTCATCGTCACCGAGAAGCTGCTGACAGGGTTTGATGCCTTCATCCTTTATTGTATGTATCTCGACAAACCGATGCGAGACCACGTACTGTTGCAGGCAATCGCCCGTGTCAACCGCCCCTATGAGGATGAGGACGAACTCAACAAACCCTATGGCTTCGTGCTGGATTTCGTCGGCATCTTTCTTTGAACAACTGGAAAAAGCCCTCGCCTTCGACTCTGATGAAGTCAACGCCGTCATCAAAAATGTGGAAGTCCTCGAACGCCTGTTCGCCACCCTGATGACCCAAACCGCCCCACAATACTTACCCCTAACCCAAGGATTCGATGACAAGGCAAAAGAAGCCGCCATTGAAACTTTTGCCTCATACCGTCCTCAAGCTAGCCGTTGAAGACCTAACCGTTAGACACGTCAAATAACGTGAGTTCGGGATAAGAGAGGGGCAAAACATATAGGCTGAAAGTGCTGAATTTTCATCTATCTGCTTACCCCCTGTTTAGTCTAGAAGACCTGTTCTGCTCGGTCGATGATTTCTGCCAACAATTTGAACCGAAGTGGCACAACCAACTGCTGGGCAATGGACTGGCTCAGCGCAATCGACCCCGCAGCTTGTGCCTCAGCTTGCATAATGACAATTCTGATTGGCTTTCATCAATCTTCCTACCGCAACTTCAAAGCTTACTACATCAATAAGGTGCATTGGTCTGGAACTTGCTAAAGAAATATCACCACTTTTTCGAGGTCATTGTACGGATGTTGGTACTCAAACACTTACGCTCAATCAGCTACTCTAAGACGATTAAAACCGTTAACGAAAGCATTGTCCTAAAGAACCTTTGATTTCCAGCGCTGTTTGTGTCGAGGGAAATTAGGCTTTGAACATTGGGTTGGTTGGGGAGTAATTGCACACAATTTGACTATTATTAGTCGAACTTTAGTACAGAGAAATCAATCTAGATTCAAACCAAATTAAGCTTTCAAGGACTTTTCAATCTAGCTTCTATTGCGATGAGCTTACCCTGAGTTTTACCTCAAGGATAAATCTTCGATTTAGCTCGCCTACTGATAATCCTTATTGGGTTCGCAACCGTTGATTTTTTTAGCTTTAGATTACCAATAATTGCATCCTAAAAATAGCTTTATTAACAGCGCTTTTGCTCAGTTTATGACTTGAGTTTTGCACCGGAAACTAGACTAATGCACACGTAGCGCTGTATTACTAAACTTCCTCGGATAAAACGCTATATATAGTGTAGTTTTCAATTTAGCCTAAACTCCAAACTCAACCGTCACTGATATTTATTAAGCCTCCTCCAGTTATTTATTAACAAAAACTCAAAATAATAGCTGAAAGCTTTATGGAGCTTTGGTTATGCTCATACTTATTTTTAATATTTAAGCCGTGATATCCCTCTGTAATTAAGCTGAATTATTTCTTGCATAATAATTAGTACTGATGTATTATCTTCTCCTAACCCTTTGAGGGAGTTCCTTCAAGATTGAAGCCCAAGAGGCTTCTTCCAGATCGAGGAGTCGAGAAAATTTATTATGAATGAGCCAAAAGATTTACTAGATGTGTATGACCTGTATGCAGTAGATGTCAAGGCAACACACGCTAGCCAGAAAGCTAAAAATATTCTTAATGAAACTCAGTCAGCGCTCATGCGCTTTCTGCTTGTCGGCTTGGGCTATCAACAAAAGCCCAATGGCAGAAAGATGACGAGTTTAGAAGTGCAGGCAGCCAGGGAGTTTATGAAGACTCAATTGGTGAGTCAGCTTCTAAAGGCCCGTGAGGCGATACAGGAAGGGTTTGAGAAATTAGGAGCCTCAAAAACTTCTCAAAACACTTACAGGGGCAGGCTGGAGCAACTACTGGCTTGGGGTGAACAACAGTTTTGGTGGCCCCAACAACAGTATTCGGGTTCCAAAAGGCAAGAATATTGTCCAACGATGCGAAAAGGAAACGGCTCAACTAAGACTAATCCGCTAACTGAGCGCCGCTCAAAGCATCCTGCATACCAGTTGAAGCCGCAAGAAATTTCCTCAACTCTGGAGGCACAACTCAAAGAGTTTTACGAGTTTCTCACAGAACCCGAATGGCCAAGTCGCTTGAGTAAGCCGATTAGTGTGTCATCTGCCGAAACTTATTTAAAGCACATACGCTTGATGCTTGGGTGGTTTCATCGCTACGAAAACATTCCTCTTAAGCTAATGAGCGTTTATCTGCTCATCCCCAAGATTACGGATAAAGAACTAGAAGACCTGAGTGAGGCACAAAAGCAGGAACTCTGGTCAGAAAAGAAGCTCGCTGTTGATACCTGGATTGGCAAGTATTTTCAGTTCTTGAGAGAAAGCATGAACTCTTGTAGCCCAAGAACCAAAAAATTTAAAATGAATGCGCTCTCCGCTTTGGCGAAGTTCATGTATAACGAGGAAGTTGTGCAAGTCAGTGACTATGCCAATATTCCTGTGATCAAAGCTGTCAATAAGCATAGTCGCCTTGTCTGTAAGGAAATCAAAGAGTGGAAGCGTCACAAGCGGTATGTAGTCAGTCCCGACAAAAAATGGCCTGATGTTATTGAGGGGAAAACCGCCTTGGCTGCCGTGCGGCTTCAGATTTTGGAACCCCTACGCCTAGAATGTCGGTTCAAATACGACAACTGGCATGTGCGTGAGGGGAGTGCGATCGCTTTGAGTCTCCAGCGCTATTTGGTTTGGAGCTTTCTTGCCGATATGCCGGCCAGACGACAAGAGGAGTACAGGAGCTTAAAAATCTCTCTGTGTTGTCCACTCGAACGCCCAACTGACGTGCCAGCTAACGGTGTATATCATCCCTTACCCCCGGAAGAGGTGCGCCTAAGGCATCATGACGGTAGCCCTGCCGACAACTATCTCCACAAGACGTATGCCTATAAAAATTCCAACTATCCTGATGGAGTTTGGGTTCTAGATATTCAACATTACAAAACGTTGAAGACCTATGGACCGCAGTCGATTGTAATTCCCAACCGTCGCTTTAGTGATGGCACCTGTCTTTACGATCACATCGAACGCTATTTATACGGTTGGTGGATGCCAGGAGTTAGCGGAAATCCGTTTGTCTATGACTGGTGGCATCAACAGCTACATGGTCAACTAGGGCAGTGGTTCACGGCCGGTCGTGCTGAGTTCAGCCCTGGTGATGCTTGCTGCATTGGTAATCAAAAACAACTCGGATTGTGGTCATGGGGATATTTCTTTGTTAAGCCACAAGTCGGGCTGCCTTACAATTCATCCACTTTTAAAGAATTGGTGGTAACTGGAGCTCACCACTTAACTGGCAAGCGGCTTACACCACACGTACTCCGTTGTGTCTGGGCGACCTGGGCTTATCAGGTGGGTCTGAGTGACCATCAAAAAGAATCCCTAGCCTATGCAATGGGTCATGATGTCAAAACCATGAGGGAATTGTACGAGCAATGTACGCCCGATGAAAAACGGCGACCCATTGAGGAAGCGATCGATGCCTTGTTATTCAGCACACCTCAGCCTTTGAGTCAGGTTGCGGATTCAACGGATGAACTTGAGCAGTTGGTCTTAGAGCTACAGAAATTGTCGCCAGCCGAGTTACAGCAGATGAAGCAGCTACTTTCTGCTAACCCCTCTACTACCGAATCCTAATCAACTTACACACTGTTATGGATCAGCCAAAACACTTTTTCGATGTGTATTGTCTCTATGAGAAACACATTGAAGCAACACACGACAGCAAAAGAGCCAAAAATATTCTCAGTGAAACCCGCTGTGCAATCATGCGACCTCTGCTTTTAGGCTGGGGCTATCAAGGAAAGATTGGTGGGAGCAAAATAATGCCTGCGGAAGTTCAGGCTGCCAAAGAGTTTATGAAAACTCAAAAACTGGAAAAGCTCCTAGATGCCCGTAAGGCTCAGCAGCGGGGGTTTGAGCTTCTCAAACGGTCACAAAAAAGCCAGGGAGTTTATGGAGCGCGGCTTAACCAACTGTTGATTTGGTGCGAACAACAGGCTTGGTGGACTTTCAAACGACTGCACCCTGCCGTCATCACGCCAGACCAATGTTGCCCAACACTTGGCAAAACAAAAGCCTTTGAAAAGCGCTCGCTTACCAATCGCCGAGGTAGATACTCTTCCTACACACTACAACCGCAAGAAACGAATTCTAATTTAGAAGCCGAATTGAAACAGTTCTATCAGTTTCTCACTGAGCCAGAGTGGCCCGGTCGGGTCACTGAAAAAATATCTCACTCATGTGCTGATGGTTACTTAAGTGAAATCCGCCTGATACTCGGCTGGTTCTACCGATACCAGCCGGTTCCACAAGAGCAATTAAGCTTAGGTCTACTGATTCCAAAACTTACCAATAAAGAGTTGGCGAATCGTAGCGATAAAGAAAAGAAAGGGCTTTGGAAGCCGCATCAGCTCAAGCTTGAAACCTGGTTGTGTAAGCATCTAAAGTTCCTCAGAGAAGTTAGGGGTTCTCAAAGCCCTAGAACGAAGCTTTCTCGATTGACTGCCCTCTCAGCATTAGGAAAATTTGTTTACCACACAGAAGTTGAAGAGGTTAGTGACTATGCCGATATTCCTGTTCTCAAAGAGATTGGCAAATACACATATAAAGCTAGAGAAGAGGTCGCGTCGTGGCAGCGTCAAAAACGGTATGTGGCTAACCAGACTGAGAAATGGCCCGATGCCGTTGAGGGAAAAACTGTACTGACTACGGTACGCGAACAAATTTTGGAGCCGTTACGCCAAGAATGTAGATGCAGATATGGAAATGGTAAACCGCGTGGTGACAGCGCACTCGCTACTTCTTTTCAGCGATATCTAGCTTGGAGCTTGCTTGCCGACATGCCGGCTAGGCGACAGGAAGAATACAGAAGCTTAAAAATTTCTCTGTCCTGTCCAATCGAGCGACCCAAAGAGGTTCCACTCAATGGGTTATATCACCCCTTACCTCCAGAGCGAAAACGTGAACGGCTCTATGACGGCACTCTTGACGACAACTATCTCTATAAAACCTACGTTCACAAGGGCAAATCCTACAAAAATGGAGTTTGGATTTTAGATATCCAAGATTACAAAACGCTGGAAATACATAGCCCTCAGTCGATTGTAGTTCCTAACCGTCAATTTGCCGATGGCACTTGTCTTTACGACTACATTGAACGCTATTTGTATGGTTGGTGGACACCAGGAGGTCGGAAAAATCAGTTTTTCTATGACTGGTGGCAGCCTGAACTCTTAGGGTGTCGCGGACGCTGGATAACTCTAGGTCGTGCTGAGTTCAATCCAAGAGATGTCTGCTGTCTTCAAGACAAAACCGAGTCGGATTTTTGGTCGTGGGGATATCTGTTTGTACAGCCAAAGGTTGGGTTGCCGTTGAATGGCTCAAAATTTGGCGCATTAGTTGAAGTTCCGGCTCATCGATTAAGTGGCAAGTATATCTCACCTCACACAATGCGTAGCATCTGGGCAACTTGGGCTTTCCAGGTGGGCTTGAGCGATCAACAGAAAGAATCACTGGCTTATGCGATGGGTCATACGCTCAGAACCCTCAAGAAAATGTATGAGCGATGTACACCCAATGAGAAACGACGACCCATTGAGGAAGCCATCGATGAACTGTTGTTTGAGACCCTCCAATCTAATTTGACTGCTGACTCAGTCGAACTCGCTCGTCGGTTACAGAAATTGACTTCAACACAAAGGCAGCGCTTGGTAGAGATGCTTCCACTCTAATATCATTGTCAACAGATTTTAGTTGGTTTGAAATGCGATCGCATTTTTCAATTGCACCTCATCTTGTTTTAAGGTGAGGTGTTTTAGTCTTTCAAACCGCGCTGGAAAGTTAGCACATGCTTATCAATTATTCTCAGTAACTAGGGGGTCGTTCTCAATAAGAGCCGATTTTTTATCTTCTGTGTGCTGTAAGTTTTAGGGATTAGCTCAATCAACGGTATATGGTCATTACAGGCTATTTCCTACTTCCGCGACTGCGGATTATCGGTATTAGATATCCTAAACGGATAAGTGATTGATAAGTTTGGCTGAACTGGTTAGTTTAAGGAAAAACCATTTCCGCTCTCATCAGAGTGGGTAATCTAATGCAATTAATGAACTGTTCAAAAATAAGAAAATCTACAGCGCTACTGCTAACACCCAAATTAAACTAATAGGGACAGTTATCAATTCAGCTTATGTAGCTGATACTTTACGGCGATGAGGTAGAGAAGCGAGGCGATAGAGTTGCAGTAAAATTCTTGAAGTTTGTTATGTATAGGTTTTGGGAAATCATGAAGGTGTTTTAGGTGGTGAATCGACACCACTCACCAAATCGCCCAAACCCTATATTTTCGTTGAGTGGTGTCGATTCTTTACAGGGTAAGGGTTTGAGGGATGTGTTTCGCTTAGTTTTGGCAAGGATACAGTATGATTTCAGGAGTGGTGTCGATTGGGCGGCTGAAACCTTTACTGGGTAAAGGCTGCTAGACGAACTCTTCCCACTCGCTGGGAAAACTAATTGAATGGAAACTTTCCGTCAGCACCATATAGAAAAGCGAATCCGCTTCCCACTCGCTGGGAAAACTAATTGAATGGAAACGGTTGGTCGATTGGGAGGCGAGGGTCAGTAGACGTATCCTTCCCACTCGCTGGGAAAACTAATTGAATGGAAACCATCCTGTCCTCACCTTGAATTAGTTCAAAATCCAAGGCTTTCCCACTCGCTGGGAAAACTAATTGAATGGAAACCTTTGAATTTCCAGAAGATTCCAAGGCTGGATATCTCAACTTTCCCACTCGCTGGGAAAACTAATTGAATGGAAACACCCATTCTCTTTCTTCAGCTAAAACAAAACCCGCTACTTTCCTACTCGCTAGGGAAACTAATTGAATGGAAACTTGATTTGTCCGACATCTTCGTTACCAACAATCTCGATCCCCACTCGCTGGGTAAACTAATTGAATGGAAAGAGAACCCTTAGCAATGGCTAAGGGTTTTTTATGAGGAGTTAACGAAAATAGCACTTAGAGCAAACGCTTTAAAATTGCGATCGCGTTGCGAGTAAAGCGAAGTGCAAATCGTACCTCAGGAAAGCACAATCCTATGTCTAACCGTTAGACACAGGATTTTTGGAAAGTTGTCTTTCCACCGATTCGGAAGTATGCCTTTATTACACTAGATTGCTGTAAGTTAAGTTACCTATCTGATAGGTAAGTAGTGCAGTAATTTTCGTGAGTCGAAGCGGGGGCAAAATTACGGGGAGTCCCACGAAAAAGGCTAGAACCCTTACAGGTAAAGCGATTAATCCTTTACAGTTGCTCGATAAATGCTAGGAACTTGCAATAACGGGGGCTGAAATGAGGGTAAAAAAGAGACTTACGAAAATCCCTGCTAAAATTCTTTGCTAGAGGGTATTTCAGACCTCGCTCTCTTTCCCACTCGCTGGGAGAACTAATTGAATGGAAACGATCCAGGCTATACAACCACTGTGACCGGGCTTGACTTTCCCACTCGCTGGGAGAACTAATTGAATGGAAACATGGTATGTGCCGTAAGAAGTCCGATCGCAATGGGTCTTTCCCACTCGCTGGGAGAACTAATTGAATGGAAACTTTTCTCGCTGTCTGGGCATAGCCACCTGTTGCACCAACTTTCCCACTCGCTGGGAGAACTAATTGAATGGAAACGCTTCTCAGGGATATCAACTGCAATACCGAATCGCTCTGCTTTCCCACTCGCTGGGAGAACTAATTGAATGGAAACGTTAAACCCTCGGCAGTTGCACAGAATAGTTCCACGGCTACTTTCCCACTCGCTGGGAGAACTAATTGAATGGAAACGTACATTTTCTCTCCTTATACTGTGTGCTTACTCCGAGCTTTCCCACTCGCTGGGAGAACTAATTGAATGGAAACTCATGAGAACGCTATCGCGGGTGCTACTCGTTTACGGTTCTTTCCCACTCGCTGGGAGAACTAATTGAATGGAAACAAAAACAGATGGTGCTTCCTCTTGTCAATAATTGAGCTTTCCCACTCGCTGGGAGAACTAATTGAATGGAAACAGTACCATCAAATGCGGTCGCTCCTGGAGCGAGATGGCTTTCCCACTCGCTGGGAGAACTAATTGAATGGAAACATTATGTTTATATCGTGTCACTCGTTGCCCATGTCGGCTTTCCCACTCGCTGGGAGAACTAATTGAATGGAAACATATCGTAAATTTTATTGCTTCCTGCTCTCAAATGAAGCTTTCCCACTCGCTGGGAGAACTAATTGAATGGAAACAGTTTTTGATTAACTTCTAAATCAAGATTATTAATGTCTTCTCTTTCCCACTCGCTGGGAGAACTAATTGAATGGAAACTTCTTTGAGCAGTTTTCGGTATTCTGCTTGATCTTCCTTTCCTACTCGCCAGGGAAACTAATTGAATGGAAACTATACAATGCGCTCATTATTCCAAGCTCGGTTAACAAGCTTCTTTCCTACTCGCTAGGGAAACTAATTGAATGGAAACGGCTCAACCGCCGCTTCTGGCTTATCTTCTGTTGAGACTTTCCTACTCGCAGGGAAACTAATTGAATGGAAACACTGAGTCAGCGTAAGCTTTCCAGCCTTGTACTTTTCCTTTCCTACTCGCTAGGGAAACTAATTGAATGGAAACTTTTTAATCCACTCACGCACTGAGAGCAGACATCCAACTTTCCCACTCGCTGGGAGAACTAATTGAATGGAAACTCCAAACTTTCGACGGGGAGGAATGCGATTTGCTTTCCCACTCGCTAGGGAAACTAATTGAATGGAAACATAGGTTCAATGTTGTCGTATTGTGCCGCAACTTTCTTTCCTACTCGCTAGGAAAACTGATTGAATGAAAAAAGACCCTTAGCAAACAGCTAGGGGTTCTTGGTTTATAGAGTTTGCATTAATAGCAGTTGGCGCAAACGCTTTACTAAAAGCGATCGCGTTGCGGAGATTGCTCCACCAAGACAATGCTCCCGTGTCCAATTGTTTGACACGTAAACACAAGAATTACAAACTGACCCACTTTTTAAGATGCGATCGCTTATCTCCTCCCATGCTTCACCCGGTTTAGGGTGCAAAATGGAGGATATATCCCCCATTATTTGCACCCTAAAACCCATGCCCCGCAAACAGCCAAACCGCCTCAGCCCTAAGGATGTAGCGCCTCATGCCTACCAATGGAATCGTGCTGAACTCGAAGAGATGAGGGCGATGATCGATGCCTTACTGGAAGCGTCCCAGCCAGAGCCACAAACTAAGGCAGTGCCAGCCTATAACAGTCAGTCCCGTGGTACGCGAGGCGGTCGCTACTTCGAGGACAAGATGATTAACGGCTGTGGTCCCTATCGGTATCTGCGGTTCTGGCTCTCTGGGAAGCGGAAATCCGTGTATGTGGGGAAGATAGAGTGAGGCGAAAGCACTGTCCGGGAAGCTACAGACTACTGCTGTCGCTGGGTTTAACACGGTTAAACATGGAGTATTTTTGTTGGGTGGGGTGAGGTGCTTTCGCCCCTGGCTGCCGTCAGTGCTTTAATCCGATTGCCAGTTGAATATCCACCAGTTCTTTTTCCTCCCACGCTTCCTCCGTTTTAGGGTGCAAAATCGAGGATATACCCCCAGTTATTTGCACCCTAAATCCCATGCCCTCTAAACAGCCCCAAAAACAACTTTGACACAGGAAAGCTTGGAAATCTTGCCAGAGTTTGGCATTCTGCTTGCTAGGACGCAAATACAGCATCGGCAGATTTACCGGCAGTTCGCCGTATTCGGTCAGAGCGTCCATAATTTTGGTAGCAAAGCCCAGGCAGCCATTGCAGAGATAGAGAGCCTGACCTCTGAAGTGCTAGAGATACTCACAATGAAAGACGCTAACCCTTAAAAAGCCCTTTCTCTACTTGTTGAACCTCAGCACTCTGGTCAACCTAGTGCAGCGCGGCAGAAATAACCCACCAGTTCAAGCGGACTCTGGGTAGCCG
>NZ_JCACKQ010000060.1:0-41035 GCF_059505465.1 Symplocastrum torsivum
AGGGTAAGGCTTTGGCGGCATAATGGCAGGTAGACTTCCGCCGAAGTCTACTAGTGCGAGCGCACGGTTTTGCAATTGGTAATATTGACTCTGTTATTGTGGCAGAGCGTCCTAAGCTTAAGCCTCATATTAAAGCAATGCGCGATCGCCTCAGCACAACGCTTGAATTAAAACCTGACCAAATCGGCATCAAGGCAACCACGAATGAAAAGTTAGGTCCAGTGGGACGAGAAGAGGGAATTGCTGCCTATGCGGTCGCCTTACTTGTGGGCAACTAGACTAACTCAAGTTACCCACATACTGCTGTAAAGAACGACATTTATTTGTCACGACGACGCATACTTCGTCTTAGCGACAACAATGTGTCACCAACGACAAATAATTAGTCACTGTACAAACAACAAAGCGGGCGGCGAGAATCGAACTCGCATCATTAGCTTGGAAGGCTAAGGTTTTACCACTAAACTACGCCCGCAGTTTTGGACTTTTTTCCCAGCCTTGACTAGGCTAACACACTTTTATCGTATTTAAGCCAAGAACCCTAATTTTGAGTGGGAGAAATTGTAAGAGAGAGATAGTACTCCCGTGGAACTGGGCTACCTGCCATCCTTGTCGGGTTAAACTGCCACTGCTCAACAATTAACTTTGCCAGTTGCTGCGCCACATTTGAACTGAGACTTCCTTGTTGGACTTGAGTAGAGCTAACAGTTGCTTGCCCTGTGCTTTCAATCCATACCCGCACCTGTAAAACCTGAACTTGGTCAAGATTAATACCTAGCGATCGCAACTCTTCTCCAGAAAATGATTGTCTGTTACCTGAAGCCAAGGTAGCGAATGCGTCACCCTCCCTGCTGGGATTGATAACATCACTCTCATTGCTAGTCAAATTAAATTGACCGGGAGTGGCAAGAAAGCCACTTCCTTGCTGAGGGTTGGGCGAACCGGGTTCTGTAGGTATTGGCGAGGGATTTGGGGAGGGGTTAGGCGAACCCGGTTCTGTGGGTGGGCTGGATGAGGGATTCGGGGCGGGATTAGGTGAACTTGGCTCTGTAGTCGGTCGATTCGAGGGCTGATTTTGAGGAATGTTCGGTGAAGTTGGCGCTGTCGGCCGATTCGAGGGTCGATTTTGAGCAATATTTGGTGATGATGATGCAACAGGGAATCGATTGTCTTGAGAATTCTGAGTCAGTATCTCCTGTGAGTTCGTGCGGCTTTGAGGCGGAACAGCAGCAGAGGAAGGTTGACGATTAACAGGCTGGGTAGAAGGTTCTCTAGCAGGACGATTTATCGGAAACTGGTTTCCAGAGACAGGTGATGTCGATCCTGGAGCAAGAGTAATGACATCGACAGGAATAAGAATTGCCTCAGACAGAAAGCCTTGGAGTCGCCCCATCAATAACAAACGCAGTATTCCAAAAAGAAGTATATGGATAACAATAGAACCAATAATCACACTAGACCACAATCCTGGTGGGTCAGCGTGACGGCGTTCAGGCAGTTGAGTATGAACAGTTGATTTTAACCTTGGTAGTGCCATGCTTTCTTCCAGTGGAGACGCCTTTTTCAATACTGCCAAAAAGCACTGCCTGATTTGGAGAAACAATTCACTTTAGAGGTAGAGTTAACCGTTCACTGTTCAAAGTTGCCGGGATTTCCAGAACAATCATTAGCTGAAGCGCTCAAAAATTGAGTAACCTGTGCAACAGTGAAGTAGAACTGATGTTCCACTTCGAGAATTTCGGGAATCTGAGCGACTTTTTCACTACTCTCCATAAAAATCAGGCGATGCGTAAGTCCTGTGGAGTCTGAACGCGAGAGTGTACACAACTTAACAGAGCCACCTAAAATGATTTCTGCCTCTCCTCAAACAACGCTACCCCAACTTGATGAACTGATTGATGGCTTGCCTAATATTTCCGGTTGGGAAAAAGAAGTCCTTGAGGTAGTCAACCACAATGAGCCTGTATTTTTACCAACTACGAATATTCGCTTAGAGGATATTACAGCAACTTTTGCGATCGCGCTCCACATGCACCAGCCTACTGTTCCTGCTGGCTCAAACGGCGAATTCATCAGCAATTTGCAATATATGTTTGAGCATCAAGGCGAAGGTGACAACCATAACGCTGGGCCATTTGCCTATTGCTACAGCCGCATGGGAGATTTTATTCCTGAATTGGTAGCTCAGGGAAAAAATCCTCGCGTCATGTTGGATTACTCTGGCAATCTCCTCTGGGGACTGCGCCAAATGGGACGGGGAGATGTCTTGGACAATCTTAAACGCATTACAATCGACCCGACTTACCAGCGTTATGTAGAATGGCTCGGTACAATGTGGAGCCATACTGTTGCCCCTTCCACACCCATTCCCGATCTAAAGTTACATATTCAAGCATGGCAACATCATTTTGCTGCCTTGTTTGGTTGGAGTGCCTTGGCGCGTGTTAAGGGATTTTCTCCCCCTGAAATGCATCTCCCCAATCACCCCGATACTCTCTTTGAATTTATTAAAGCCCTCAAAGAATGCGGGTACCGCTGGCTTCTAGTTCAAGAGCATTCTGTTGAAACGCTAACAGGTCAACCCCTACCCTATAAACATTTACCTCACCGTCTTGTCGCCCGTAATTCTAGGGGCGAAACGCTGAGCATTACTGCACTAATCAAAACCCAAGGTTCAGATACAAAATTAGTAGCACAAATGCAGCCTTACTACGAGGCAAAAACATTGTCTCAACAGCAATTAGGTAATGTTTTAGTCCCACCAATTGTTAGTCAAATTGGAGATGGGGAAAATGGCGGCGTGATGATGAATGAATTTCCCAGTGCATTTAAACAGGCTTGGGAAAACATGGCACATCATGGAGGCGGAAAATCTGGGGTTGTGGGAATCAACGGAACTGAGTATCTAGAACTGCTTGAAGCGGCGGGTTGTACACCTGAAGATTACCCAACTTGTCAAGCGATTGGGCAACATCTTGTATGGCAGCGAGTTTCACCCAATAGTTGTACCCCGGAAGTCATCGCTCAAACTATTGATGAATTAAAGCAAACTCAGCCAAACTTTCACATGGATGGAGCTTCTTGGACTAATCATCTAAGTTGGGTGAATGGATACGAAAATGTCTTGACTCCGATGAATCAACTCAGTGCTTTGTTTCACGAAAAAATTGAGCCATTTCTCCAAGAAGAAACGTTTACTCAACAAACTCGTTACCGTGAAGCATTGATGAATAATCTTTTACTTCAGACAAGCTGTTTTCGTTACTGGGGACAAGGAGTTTGGACTGATTATGCTCGTGAGATTTATCGACGGGGTGAAAGTCAGCTTCAGACGAGTTTTTAGCAGACCGCACAATGTTTGTTTATTCAATCTATCGAAAGGCTGAATTCGTTTAACAACTTATCACAGTAAAAGCTCTGTCTAGGGAGCGGTTTAGCCAATGAGCTAGATGAAGTAGAAATAGAATGCTAAATCTCGTGGAGATTGTATTCTGTGAAACTGAATTATTTTATAAAACCGCTTTCGATTGTGGGACGCTGGATAGTCACAACTCTGTTTTGTGTGTCAGCGATCGCTTTTGTTTGGCAAGGGGCGTTTTTCTCAAACCCCGTAGCAATGGCTGCTCCAACTGCAACCTTGATCGCAGATGCAGGCGTGGGAGATAAGGTGCAAGGGAAAGTCAGTACAGATGCTGGACGAGCTAAGAATTTCATCGAAGATACGAAAGATAAGGTGAAGGAAGCTGCCAATAAAAATGCTAGTCGAGTTGATCAAGCAGATGACGAGGGCAGTTTTGTTGAGCGCAAAGCCAAGAGTGATCGGGATACAATTGAGAAAAGAGCAGAGGAAGATGCAGCTCGGACTGAGAAAGCCGTAGACAACACAAAGAACGCTGTTCAAAGCGCTATTGATAACATCAAAGGTGCTTTTGACTAGAAAATAGATTCTTGGAAAGAAAAGCCAATGTACATTATTTCATTCATCTTGTTAGGTAGAGAGATGGTGAGATAGGGGTTGGGGGTTGGGGAATAGGAGGTTAATCCAGAAAAACTCTGAGGTTTTCAATGATTACCCCCTTCCCTCATCACCCCATCGCCCCACTATCGAGAGTATTTATTTTAGAAACCTATTCATTAAAGGGGTTTTGGAGCTTCATCCAAGGTGGTTTTCCCGAAGAACGACGACTTTTTTGTTCATATTCAGCGTTCAACTTAATCGCCGTAGCACTCTCACTAACAAAGATATTATCTCGATAGAGCGGTTGCTGTAAGTGGCAAATAGATGTTATATATCTCAGGATGTGCGATCGCCTAAATTAGCCACAACTATAAATTGAGCCATTTAAGCGATCACCCAAGATAAAGGGAGCCTGATCTGCCACATATCAGAAATTGCAACCAACAACGCCTTATTAGAGGTTGCGAGTAGAATAATTTAAGAGCTTTACAGCCGTTGGCTCATCGCTTAAAAATGAGTTCACCCCAACCTCCCCAACCGCCGAAAACGCTGCTTGGTCAGCTAACTCAGGCAGTCCAGACAATTCACGCGAAGGTTAACTTTAGTGCCCTAACACTCAAACCCAATGCTAGAGTGCCAGAACTTTGGGTGCAAGACGCTGGTGCGGATAAAGCAGAAGTCTATCCTCTCATCGGCGATCGCTACTTCTTGGGACGCAGTTCCAAATCCTGTGACATTGTTGTACGCAACCCAGTAATTAGCCAGATTCATCTATCCTTAGAACGCTACGGACGGCGCCGAAGAAGCTTTCTCATCAAGGACGAAAACTCCACGAACGGAATTTACCGAGGAAAACGCCGACTACCTTCCTTAGTGCTGCGCCATGGTGATGTTCTAACGCTGGGCCCACCAGAACTAGCCGCAGCGGTACGGCTTCAATATGTCGATCCACCGCCTTGGTATATCCTGGCGATTCGTTACGTTCTTTATGGAATTGGTGGATTAACGGCCTTAATTGCCTTAATCATTGGCATTGAGTGGATTAAAGTTCCAGTCATCCCCTTACCAGTAGGTGTCCAGGGGCCAGTAATTGTCCAGTCTGCTGATCAAACACCTCTGCGACAACCTCGGACAACTGTTCACCGGGAACTGGGGCGGTTATCAGAGTTTTCACCCTACCTACCCAAAGCCTTGATTGCTTCGGAAGACAGCCGCTATTACTGGCACTTTGGGGTTGATCCAATTGGTATCCTGCGGGCACTGGTGATTAACTTGCAAGGGGGAGAGATTCGTCAAGGCGCAAGTACCCTCACGCAACAGGTAGCAAGAAGTCTGTTTCCTGAATATGTAGGGCGGGATAATACGGCTGGGCGCAAACTTCGGGAGGCGGCTGTTGCCCTGAAGCTGGAGACGTTTTACAGCAAAGACCAGATTTTAAAGACATATTTAAACCGTATCTACTTGGGCGAGACCTTTGGGTTTGAAGATGGTGCCCAGTTTTATTTTGAGAAATCTGCCAAGGATTTGACCCTTTCAGAAGCTGCAACCTTGGTGGCAATGTTACCTGCGCCGAATAGATACAACCCAGTGCAGGATTACGATACAGCGTTGAAACTGCGGAATCGAGTGATTACGCGGATGCGATCGCTAGGAATGATTAACGATGAAGAAGCCCAACGGGCAAGGCGATCGCGAATTGACGTTAGCCCGAAAGCCCGTGAATTCCTTACTAGTACAAAAGCGCCTTACTTCTACAGCTATGTCTTTGATGAACTGCGCGACTTACTCGGAGAAGATTTGGCTCAAGAAGGGAACTTTATCGTTGAAACAGGCTTAAATCTCCAAACTCAAGCAAAGGCACAAACAGCCTTACAAAGCAAGGTTGCCACGGATGGGGCGCGTTTAGGATTCGACCAAGGGGCAATCGTTACCCTCGACACCCGTAACGGTGAAATTCGTGCCTTGACAGGTGGTGTAGATTATGCACAAAGTCAGTTTAATCGGGCGACTCAAGCCCAACGACAGCCCGGTTCTACATTTAAACTCTTTGACTACGCGGCTGCCCTAGAACAAGGTATTCCAGCAAGCCAAACCTTCTCCTGCGCTCCAGCTTACGGCTTACGAGGTTGCGAACGTTCTGGCGGCAACATTAATATGTACACCGCCTTCGCACAGTCTGAAAACGTGGTTGCTGTGCGGGTGGCGCAAGCTGCGGGGATGGATAACGTTGTGCAGATAGCCCGTCGCCTAGGTGTCCGCTCAAAACTCGATCCGGTACCGCGTTTAGCGATTGGTCAAAGCGAAGTCAACGTGCTGGAAATTACAGGTTCCTATGCTGCGATCGCAAATAATGGTGTCTGGAACCGTCCCCATGCAATCAGACGGATTCTCGATAGTAGTGATTGCACCGACAACAACAACCCCCAAACCTGCCGTGTAATTTATTCCTTCGACGAGAATGGAGAAAAGGGAATACAAGCCGTTTCACCAGGCGTGGCTGATACAATGAATACCCTACTGCGTGGCGTCGTCCAAGGTGGTACAGGTGGTTCAGCTTCTATAGGCTTTGGAGAAGCAGGTAAAACTGGCACCACAGACCGAAATGTTGACCTTTGGTTTATCGGCTACGTTCCCAGCCGTCAGTTAGCTACAGGCATTTGGCTCGGTAATGATAAGAACACTCCAACGAGCGGGAGTAGTGCAGTAGCCGCTCAATTGTGGAGTAGTTATATGCGTGGGGTAGTTCAGTAGACCTAATCTGAAAATAAGGCAGAAGGCTCCAGGGCAGAGGGCAGAAGGAATAAGGATTTTCATCCATTCGTTTTTTCTCCTTCTCTCTACCAACGTCGCATTGCATCCAGTACCCATAGGCGTAAACTGAGGGACTAAACCGTTGATCAACCAAGTAGTGATCAGCTATCAACGGTTAGCCATCTGCCCTGCCTAGGTGTACTGTGAGGTTTTATGAAAAAAGCCAGCCTACTGCTTGCAATCCTTACGGGATTGGGGATTGGAAGTTTGCAGTTTGGGGTTTATCCTTACTTAGAACTCGCTGCCCTCTCACAACCGATTACACCAGCGGCTAATGATACAGGTACGATTGTGACACCAAATGGCGCTCACCTCGATATCCAAGGTGGCTCCCTTTCTCAAGATGGGACAAATCTCTTCCACAGCTTCCAACAATTTGGGCTAGAGACAGGACAAATTGCCAACTTTCTCTCTAATCCAGAGATTCAAAACATCTTGGGGCGAGTAGTTGGGGGTGAACCCTCGTTCATCAACGGGTTAATTCAAGTAACTGGGGGCAGTTCTAACTTATTTTTGATGAATCCTGCCGGGATTGTCTTTGGCACCAATGCCCGTCTAAATGTTCCCGCTGCATTTACAGCTACTACCGCTACAGGGATTGGCTTTGATGAGGGTTGGTTTAATGCCTTTGCGCCAAATGACTATAGCACTCTAGCTGGTAGCCCCAATGCCTTTCACTTCGAGGCAACGCAAGTAGGAGCGATTGTTAATGCTGGCAACTTGGCAGTAGAACCAGGGCAGAGTCTATCTTTAGTTGCGGGAACTGTAGTGAATACAGGCACTCTCGAAGCTTCTGGAGGCAGTGTTACGGTAAGTGCGGTGCCAGGAAGCAGTCTGGTAAAGTTTAGCCAAGCGGGACAAATTTTAAGTTTAGAGGTTGAACCCCCCACCGATAGCCAAGGAAATCTACTACCGATTACGCCGCTTGCTTTACCGGAATTACTCACAGGCAGCAATCTTGATACAGGCTTAACTGTCGCACCTGATAATACTGTACAAACAGCCAATGGCACTTTAATTCCCACCCAAGCGGGAACAACCATTGTTTCTGGCACCCTTGACGTTTCTAATACTGCCGCAGGGCAAACAGGCGGCACCATCAAGATTTTGGGTGACAAGGTGGGATTATTTAGTGCCGATGTTAATGCTTCAGGTGCAAGGGGTGGTGGGACTGTCCTCATTGGTGGTGATTATCAAGGGCAAGGGACTGTCCCAAAAGCGACTCAAACCCTTGTTAGTGATGACTCAGTGATTACAGCAGATGCTCTCAGACACGGTGACGGAGGTCAAGTTGTTGTCTGGGCAGATGATTTCACACGCTTCTACGGCAACATTAGTGCGCGGGGTGGTGCAGCTTCGGGTAATGGCGGAACGGTTGAGGTTTCCGGGAAGGAATTAGTGATTTTTACCGGATTGGTGGATGCAGGGGCGGCAATGGGTGAATCCGGCACTTTGCTGCTAGACCCAAAAAATATCACAATCACAGATGTCAACGCTCCTTTGGCAACCTTCCTCAATCCTGATGGTGATGCCCCAAATGATCTATTCGCCTTTTCCATTGCTGGAGTTGGGGAAAACGTTGTTATTGGAGCGTTTCATGATGATCCACAAGGAATAGACAATGCTGGCTCTGCTTATCTCTTTGATGCCGCAGGAAACTACTTACTAACGTTTGATAACCCTAACCCTACAGCAGGTGGCGAATTTGGCTTTGCCGTCGCTGGAATAGGTGACAACGTGTTGATTGGGGCTGGTCGCAATACTGTTGCGGAACAACCGGGGGCTGGTTCTGTTTATCTCTTTGATGGTGTGACAGCAGAGCTATTGCAAATCTTTGATAACCCTGAGCCAGCACCGGAGGATAGGTTTGGTGATTCCATAGCTGCTATAGGAACCGACACTGTAGTGATTGGGGCACGTCTTGACGATGCGGGGGCAATTGATGCAGGTTCTGTCTATGTGTTTGATGTCGGCGATCCTGAAAACCCGCGCTTGACGATCAATAACCCTAATCCTGCTGATGGAGATCAGTTTGGCTTTTCATTAGATGCGGTAGGGACAAATATCATTATTGGCGCACCATTTACTGATTCTGATACGGGAGTAATTGATGCGGGTGCGGCTTATCTTTTTGATAGCAATACAGGATTAAACCTCTTTACCTTTACTAATCCTGAGCCTGTAGAGAACGATCGCTTTGGTAATTCCGTAGCGGGAGTGGGAGCGAATGTCATCATTGGTGCGCCGAATGAGCCAGGGGCAACCGATCCGGGTGCTGCGTATTTATTTGATGGCGGTACAGGCACGTTGTTGCAAACGTTTAACAACCCCAATCCCGCAGGTGGCGATCGCTTTGGGACAACAGTGGCAGGGGTAGGGACAAATATCTTGATTGGAGCCAATCGTGATGATGCAGGTGCAATCGATTCTGGTGCTGTTTATTTGTTTGATGGCACGACAGGAGGATTACTGCAAACATTTACTAACCCTGAACCAGCTGTAAATGCTCAATTTGGCGATGCGATCGCTGTATTGGGGACGAATCTGCTTGTGGGAGCGCGTCTGGATGACACGGCTGGAGTGGATTCTGGTGTTGCTTATTCGTTTGATGCGAGTCTGACAGGCTTTAGTTTTAACGATAATCCCGACCAGTCGGTTGGGATTAATGCCGATATTATTACCAACATCACGAATACGGGAACCAATGTTGTACTCCAGGCAAATAACGATATCACGGTTGATCAGGCAATTACCACCAACAACCTAGCCGGAAATGGCGGGAGATTAACGCTACAGGCAGGGCGCAGCCTTTTAATCAATACCGACATCACGACGGATAATGGCGATTTAACGCTACTTGCCAACCAAACAGTAGCTAATAGTGTCATCGATATTTATCGCGATCCTGGAGCGGCTGTGATTACCGTTGCGCCTGGAGTAACACTCAATTCTGGAACTGGCGATACAACGATCATCCTTGATACAGGAGAGGGATTGACCAATAGTACCAGTGGCGATATTACCCTGAGTGACATCATTGCTGGCAGTATTACGGTTGAAAATAATGGGCCAAGCGGTGGCGGAATTGATACCACAGCAGGGACACTCAATACTAGTTCGCTAACAGATAATGGGGGAGCGATCGCACTTTCGGCTACTGGTGATATTCAAACGGCTGATCTCAACTCCTCTGGTGCAACTAATGGAGGGGCAATCACTCTTGTTAGCCGTGGCGGGGAAATCTTCACAGGTAACCTGAATAGTTCTGGCGATAGTGGCGGATTAATTTCTTTGATTGCAGGACGTGCAATTACAACTAATGCGATCGATTCCAGTGGAACGCTTGGCAACGGTGGCGATGTTACTCTAGATTCTGTTGATAACCTTCAGGTGAGTACCATCAACGCTCAAGGTGGAACTCTTACCAATGGTGGCAGCGTTGCCATCACAACTGGGCAATTTTTTCAAGCCACAGACACGTTTATTGATCGTAATAGCATCATTTCTAGCATCTCTACTGCTGGCGGTAACGGCGGAGGCGACATTACGATCCGACATGGAGGGAATGGCTTAATCCCCTTCGTTGTTGGAGATGACAGCTTTAACGGTACAGCAGGCGCAATTACTGATGGTGATTTCACGCTCACTCCGCCACAGTCTTTTCTTTATACCCAAACTACAGGCAAAATACAGATTGTTAGCGTTGAACCGGACATTCCTGACATAGATACGCCTAATACTTCCCCCATTGAGATCAATCCCATTGATCTCATTGAACCGTTTGAAGCAGTCTCTCTCCCTGAAGAATCTGAGGCGATTGCTCCTCTAGAATTTGACACCGCTGTAGCGGCACTAGAGGAAGACTTCACAAAAGAATTTGAGAAGTATCTCGGTATCAGCAACACCTCGATTTTTTCACTAGAAAAAGCTCAAGACAGACTGCGCCAGAGTGAAACAATTACGGGTCTTAAATCTGCCCTCATCTATGTCGTCTTCGTACCCTCAACGCCTCAGCAGATTGATTCTCAAGGATTAACGCCCAGCCAAGACCCAAGCGGCACCCAAAACAACACAGCAGCAACTGACCATTTAGAAGTAATCCTGGTAACAGCACACGGAAAACCAATTCGACGAATCATCCCAGAAGCCACACGAGAGCAAGTCCTTAATTTAGCTACGGAGTTTCGTAGTAATGTCACAAATCGCATCAAACGCGATAGTTACTTAACGTCTTCTCAACAGCTTTATCAGTGGTTTGTTGCATCCGTAAAATCGGAACTAGAAGCTCAACAGATCAATAGTTTAGTATTCCTAATGGACACGGGTTTACGCTCAGTGCCAATTGCCGCCTTGCATGATGGACAAAAATTTCTTCTAGAAGAATACAGTGTAAGTTTGATGCCTAGCTTATCTCTTACTGACCCCTACTACAGGGATGTGAGGAACACATCTGTATTAGCGATGGGCGCTGACCAATTCACTGACAATGAGCCTTTACCCGCTGTATCCGTTGAATTGTCTGTCATTACTAATCAGTTATGGTCAGGGAAATCCTTCCTAAACAATGCTTTTACCCTGAAAAATCTTGAACAAGCTCGCGCTTCACAACCATTCGGGATTATCCACTTAGCCACCCATGCAGAATTTAAACCGGGTGATGCCAGTAACTCCTTCCTCCAGTTATGGGAGAGTAAACTACGGCTTACCCAACTGCCACAGCTAAAGTTGAATAAGCCGCCAGTAGAACTGTTAGTGTTGAGTGCTTGTCGGACGGTACTTGGTGATGAGGAGGCAGAGTTAGGATTTGCCGGGTTGGCAGTGCAATCTGGGGTCAAGTCCGCTTTAGGGAGTTTGTGGTCTGTTAATGATGAAGGAACATTAGGGCTAATGGTCGGATTCTACGAGCAATTAAAACAAGCTCCCATCAAAGCAGAGGCGCTACGGCAAGCTCAATTAGCCATGCTCAAAGGACAAGTACGATTGCAAGACGGTCAACTAATAACGGCTAATCGCCGTGTCCCCCTACCCGAAGTACTAGTTCAGCAGGGAGATAGGGAACTGACTCATCCCTACTACTGGAGTGCATTTACACTGATTGGTAATCCCTGGTAGCTAGTGCAAGAAGGCAGAAGATAGGAGGCAGAGGGCTGTTATGAAAGAAAGCTTGCACAGTAAGCTTTTTAACCTTTTTTAACTGGATAGTTATTTGCGCCGTGCTGCACTAGTGTCGGTTGTTAGGTGTTAGGAAGCGATCGCCTCCTCAGAAAAGAGGCGAGGAAGAGATTTTCTTTCGGGAGTGGTGAATTCTTCATAATCGATTAATCGAAAAGCAAAACCACGATTTTTGAATGAGTAGAACGGCTAGACAAATCATTCACAAGAGCGTAATTTGCTTAAATACCACGAAGCTGAAATGAAGAACAGCGATCAAGCGTGAGGAGCGATGATAATGAACAGATTGCGGCGCTGGATAGTCTTGTTATTAGCAACTTTAGTCACTTGTATAGGCGTGATTGGATGGCATTCTCACTCCCAAGCCCAATCCCCAGCAACCTCTAACCTCACTCTAGAAACGGCTGGGTTGACGCTGCAAGAGCTAGGTTCTGGAATCTATGGACTAATTGCAAGCACGGACTTCCCACCCCAAAACCCCAATATGGCAATTTGTAATGCAGGGGTTGTCATTGGCACTGATGGCGTTCTAGTAATCGATCCTTTTCAGAATGCGGCGCTGGCAAATCTACTATTTTCGACAGTCGAAGGCTTAACCGATAAGCCTATCCGGTATGTACTAAACACCCACTATCACTTTGACCACACCGGAGGAAATCCTGCCGCAGAAGCCAGAGGTGTATCGATTGTTGGGCGGGGACCAATTCGGGAATATATGGTCAACCGCAACAAAGAACAAGACCCCAACCCCACCCCACCTAGTCTGGTTATTAATAATGAAAGTGCAATTTGGTTAGGTGAACGTCAGGTGCAATTGGCGGAGGTTGAAGGCCACTCTGGGGGAACTGACCTGGTTGCTTATGTTCCCGATGCTGATGTCTTGTTCACAGGTGATATCTTGTTCCATCAGCGTATTCCCTTCATCAGCGATGGCAATATTCAAAAGTGGCAGGATAGTCTATCTCAACTCATAGCTACCTATCCCAATGCTCGTTTGCTGCCTGGACATGGCTCAGTTACCGACCGGAGGGGGCTAGAAACGTTAAAGAGCTACTTTGATGATTTGGAACAGTTAGCTTTAACGTGGAAGGAGCAATCACTGACTCAAGAACAAGTTCTCGAACGTTTTGCGGTTCCTGCTCCCTACAAAAGCTATAAGTTTCAAGCTTTGTACAAGGGTAATCTTGAAACGGCTTACCAGCAGATAACTCAAGGGAAGCAGTCATAGATGAGTGCGATCGCAAGTAGCTAACCTACATAGCAGAAAGCTGTTAGCTATCAGCTTTTTTGTTTTCCTTGCTCTCTCTAGGTTACCTGAGCTGTACCTCATCCAACTGAAACCACTATAAAATACAACTTCCGTTAAGAGGACAGCTTAATACTTCAACGAACCTCGCATAAAACCTCACTACTCAACTGATAATTTAATTAAGCTCACCCGTAGGTGAGGAGATACAAAATCTTCCTCTAACAAGTGTTGACTTAAGTCCACTAAACTTGCTAGGGTTAGCAGAATAAAGATTTTCTAGCAAAGTATCTTGCTCCAGCGCAAAGCTATGTTCACCAACAGCTATTACTTTTACTTTTGGTTTACACAGGTTCACCGGCAGTGAATCCAGCTTCGTATGGAATGCCCGGTGAACCGCAGAACACAATCTGCGGTTTTTTGTTTTTTAAGGCGAACAAGCACAGGAGTAATGACGTGACAACCTATCTTGGTAGCTGGTTTTACGGCTTTTATTTTTATCCCAGAACGTGTTCCGGGTAGTAAAGTCGCGCCAGCTTTTCACTACAACCCGGAACCTTCCAAGGAACCGGGTTTTTTCTTGCCCATCTAATCTCACAAAGGAGTCTTTCCCATGTTGAACGCTAAACTTACACTCGCTGCTCACTCTGACCACCAGACACTTGTCAAGCTTTCAGAACAAGTTGCCTTCGGTGGTAGAGAATTTGTAATTATTGGTGGTCCCTGCACTGTCGAAAGCCGCTTACAAATGGAGACAGTTGCCACTCAATTGCAACACGCACCCGTACAAGCGCTACGAGGAGGAGTTTTCAAACCCCGGACATCTCCCTACGCTTTCCAGGGATTAGGCATCGAAGGATTAGAAATTTTATCGGATGTGCGCCAGCGTCACAACCTCCCTGTTGTGACAGAAGTAATGTCTATTGCTCAAATTGAATCTATTGTTACTTACGCCGATATGCTACAAGTTGGCAGTCGGAATATGCAAAACTTTGATTTGCTTAAAGCCCTAGGTCAAGCGGAAAAACCGATACTGTTGAAACGAGGACTCGCAGCTACGGTTGAGGAGTTTGTTATGGCAGCAGAATACATTCTCAGCCATGGCAATCCTAATGTCGTGTTGTGTGAACGTGGTATCCGCAGTTTCGATAACTACACCCGCAATGTACTAGATTTAGGTGCAGTCGTTGCACTTAAGCAGTTGACCCACTTGCCTGTGATTGTAGACCCGTCTCATGCGGTTGGTAAGCGAGAATTAGTAGCACCACTAGCAAAAGCTGCTGTCGCGTGTGGCGCAGATGGGTTAATTATTGAGTGTCACCCGGAACCTGAAAAATCTGTTTCGGATGCTCGTCAGGCGCTTTCTCTAGAAGATATGGTGGATTTAGTTCACAGCTTGCGACCCATAGCGGCTGCCGTTGGGCGGACTATACCTGAAGTGAAAAGCCTTGCAGAGCTTTCTGTTGCGGCTTAGGTTGTTGGTATTAGGAACGGGAGCCTAGTGTCCTTTCGTTAGGTATTCATCTATTGTCACTGGGTTCCTGCTCAATCAACAAACAGCTCTCAGTTGGTTGTATAGCTGGTTATTGTATCAGCAACCAAACGATGAAGGTTGTACCTTTTCCTAAATGGTCTTGAGTCGTGCCGATCGCAGATTCTGAGCTTTGTGCCGTCCAGATAGATTGTGCAGGACTGAATACTTCAATTTCACCCTGCATTTGTTCGATCAGTTCTTTCGCGATCGCTAACCCTAAACCACTACCAGGAATTGTTGTTGTTGCTTGCACACCTCGATAATGCCGCTCAAACAGATGTTCCAAATCTTGAGGTGGAATTCCAGGACCAGTATCACTAATGGTAATTGCAAGACGTTGTGATGTTGGCGAAGAGGGCAGGGGAGGAGGAGAGGCAAGGGAGGAATCATTTTGAGGTATTTGTGCAAAGACACCAACGTAAATGTCAATCTCGCCACCTGCTGGTGTGTACTTCAAGGCGTTGTCGATCAGATTGCTCAGTACCTCTCGTAATCCCTTAGCATTGCCTTGCACTAAGGGCAGGTTAGGAGAAATTTCAGCTTGTAACTCCAGATTACGTTCTTGTGCGATCGCTTTTGCCGAGGCAATCAGCGGTTCTAAAACATCTGTTACTGAAAACCATTCCAGAACGATAGTTTTGCTTGGTAGTAGAGAATTGGGAGTTGGGGTAGTTCCTGGGTAGTCGCTTCTCGTTGGAAATCCAGACGCCTCAGCGCTGGCTGTAGAGGGAAGTGCTAGTGGTGCCAGTTCAGCTTCGTTCATGTCCAGGGTTGCCTCAAACTGTTGCAGCAACTCTTGCAAGCGATCGCTCTCCCGGACAATGCTAGATGCGGCATCGTGATTTTTATCCCCTGGTAGCAATCGCTTCACAAGCAGCTTGCCAAACGTCCCTAAAGCCGTCAGAGGGTTGCGAAATTGATGTAGGAGGTCATCTAAGCGATCGCGCAGTTGAGCTTGATACCGCCCTTGCTGGGTCAACTCCTGCTCAAACCAAGTACGACGCTGATCCATAATGTATGCGATCGTCAAAGTTCGAGCAATTCGTTCAACTGTTGTCTTCTCTCTCTCATTCCAGGGTCGATCTTCACGACTAGTCACGAGCAACCCCATTACAACACCTTCATGCATTAGGGGCAAAATAATTTGGCGCTGCTGTTGTAAGGAAAGTTCTTCCCACTCCGGTGAGGTTGAATCCACCACTTGGTGCTTATCAGATGCCTGAGGAAGCAAGCGTGGGGCAGCTTTCAATAACCGAGGAATGGTTTTAATCTTGCCTTGAAACTCAGGCAACACGAAGTCAGCCTCCTCGTCGTTCCACCTCGCTGTGGCTTCAGGATAAACCACAACAGGAATTAGCTTTGCATCAGATCCCTCTACCAGTTCTTCTGTCAAATACACAGCACCACTAGCTGCACCCAACCCTTGAGTTAACACTGCCACTTGTGATTGACATAGCGCGACAAATTCTGAACTGGCAGGAATGAACATGAGGTTAGGTTAACTGAATCTATGACAGCAGGCTTAATTAAAAACCAATGTTGCGGCTAGGTAGAAATTAAACATCAAGCTCTAAGGATAAACCAGAAGTCCGTAGCTCATACCCTACAAACTCAAGTCTTATAATGTTAATTTAAGCCTATCCAATCTTCGGGTCTTTTTCTATATTGTCGAACTTGTCAGCAAACTGACCACATTGGCTATAGTTAACAACTCGTTACACGGTATTACACTATGTTAAGAATAAACGAATTCCCCTTAACATATTTAGGTTCTACAACCCTCTTTAAGCCCTCTTAACCATTGCTGCATAAGTGCTTAACGGTTTTGTATAGAAGTATGAAGAGAAGTTGATATTTTGAACTCAAGCAGATATACTTTCGACGGCTTTTGTAACTAACATTACAACTGTCAGCAGAAAGAGGAGGTAAAAGAGGTTGGCAAGAAGACGTAAGCGCAAAAGTCGCCGCCGCCAGGAAGGGCGTAAGATTCTGGAGCATGTGCCTCAGTATAATCTCGAAAGCGGTGAAGATAAACCGGTCACAGCAGCACGAAAGTTTATTCAAGTTAAAGGGATACTTCCACCCGCATTGCTGTTAGTGAAGCGAAACGAACATACTACAGACCGTTATTTCTGGGCAGAAAAAGGGCTATTTGGGGCCCAATATGTCGAAGAAAATCATTTTCTGTTTCCCAGTCTACGGATACTCGACTCCCCCGTAGAAAAAGCTGTAGTTGGAGCTCAAAGTCACTGATCCATTGCCGGTAAAATCTTTGTGACAGGCGCTTTTCTTTAACCCTACTCAAGCATAGGTTTGAGTAGGGTTAATCTTTTGCGGTTAGTGGCTAGTGGAAGATTCAGAAGAGGGTTTAAGGTTTAGAGCTTGTTGCAGTTCTCGTAGTTCATCCCGATGGGCAGTGACGGTAAGCAGACTTTGTGTGACAGTGTCTGGAGTGGGTATAGCTTCTACTTTTAAGGACACTTGCTCGCTTCGTCCGGCTTTTTTCCAATAAAAGACTCCAGCAGCAGGTGCTAGTAAAACTAACGCCAGAAAAACACTAGTAAGTTTTGGGTAGAGGAAAGAAAGAACGAGTGATAAACAAAGGATGCCTACTGCGGCGAGTGTAGTTAAAAAGATTGCCAGCAGCCAACTAGGTCGAACAAACCCTTGGAAGGTGACTTGATGAGTAGCGGCATCGACAGCAGCTACTTGGTAAGCTCTTTGGTCAAAGTATTGCTGTAACCGAATCACAAGTGATTCTTCAGGTTCTTGGGCAATTAGCTTCACTTGTTGCGTTCGGTCTTTAACAGAAGCGCGGATGAAGAAGAACAAACCGACTGCTAACAACAGTGTTAGCAGGAATGTAGATGAAAGAATGACTGTATTCACGGATGTTTGTTTAGGACAGATAACATTTGCTACTACTTTACAATTTGTGAGTTGTTAGCTGTCAGTGAACAACGTCTTCTCTAATGCACCCTGAGTTCGCACAATTCTTCAGAGAAGTGAACAGGTGCAAAAAATTGATTCATTAATTACAACCATTACCTAGTGGGCCCTCAAGGTAGAAAGGACAAGTTCAAATAAGCTTAATCCTTCAATTTTTCGGGAAAGTCAACTACTCAAACCTAGCTGGACAGCCCACTAGGGCTGGCAGTCTCTTAAAGAGAAAGTTTCCCAAACAAAAGGCATCACCCCACGCGGCTGAACCCGCGTTTTTCTATGGAGTGCTTACTGCCTCACTGACTATCCTTTCTCTTCCTTAGCGGCAAAAAGCCTTAGATCGCTTTGCGGTCTTCCCTCATGTAAGCTTGCCAAAAACTGGCAAGTTCCTGAGCTTGATCGCGCCACTCTGGAGAAATTTGATACATCCTGCGGGGACGTCCCCGTCCCTCTACTTTCTTCCAGTACCCTGAGATAGCTTCTGAATCTTCGAGAAACTTTAATGCACTATAGAGGACTGTATCTGAAAGTCTATGGCTTGGGTAATCATGTTCTAGTTGTTGGATGAGCTGTGTTCCATAAGATTCTCCTCGCAAAAGCACACACAGAACGTAGCATACTGCTAATTCTTTGTTGAGATAGTTTGGGGGAGGGTCTTGAAAAAACTGATAAATATCCTCAAATTTCATCTGCATAGTCCGCTGAATTTCCCACCCAACCGGATTGGAATGGGAGAGTTTTCCTGAAACTAACGACGGCTTCAACACCCCTGAAAACTCACACACGCACGCGCATGTCTGTCAAAAACCAAGCATCCTCAGCCGGTTAAGCGCCCTTACACCCGATGGTGTGAAAGCGTTGAGGAGCGTGTGATTCACTCGTTGATTTGAAAAGTAAGATGCAACACAGCTGAATGACCACGATCAATTTTAGCGAAGTCGCTAAAAGCCCCATCCAATAGCACCTAGGCTATCCTTCAGGTTGATCGGAATTGTAGACATTCCCATTTTCCTCCAGGATTTGCCTATTGTCGTCAAGCCGCAACTGTGACTTAAGGAATAATAATGAACTTTTTGTGCCTGAGTGCAAGCCAGAACGACTATAGGTAAGGTGTGAGAGCAAAAATTTCATGTCTTGGTGGGGTATCCCTTAGTCAAGCTTGCGGAGGATAAGACCATTGAGTTTGTGAGGACGTGAGAAGTCCACGCTAGGTTCAGAAGAACCTGCTTTTGCGATCTACATAGCTCATACAGTCAGTTCCGGGTTAGGATGCCAAATATTCTTGATAACTTTACCAATTTTATGGAAGTGTACTGGGTTAAGCCATCGACAAAATAACGAGGGGTTCCTACTTAGACTTTGCAACGGTTTGAATTTGTGCTTCAACACTGTGCTTAGCTTCGCGGGTGTTCTTTGGGCAATCACTCGGCTGTTGTTCAATAACCTAGAAGTCCTTGTTTTTAGATTGTCAGAAGAATTGTGTGTCCTCTTCAATTGGCTGCTAAGGCAATAGCAGGTATTGGGAGAATCGGACGTTGCTACCCTGAACCTACGTTCTCCTAGAAGACGACGACCCTGATTGAAAAGTTCTCGTGCTTTACGTTTTTTAGAGAAAATCGCGCCGCTTAGTTGAAAGACCCTGAGATGAGCAAGCTTAATTAAAATCTCCTCCTAGATAGATTAGCTTAAGAGAACTGGTCTTTGTCAGACTTTCTTTGTGGATTGCTGGGGAACCCTGCCCACATTCAGGCAGTTTTCACGAGAGAATGAGATTGAGATAGGTCACTCATCACTCCCTTGTGTTCCCTAATGCGAGAAAAGCCTGACGCTTCTTCAATCCCTCCAGCCCTCCAACGAGTTGCGATTACGCTTCGCACAATCGGCGGGATTTCCTTTTGGCTCCAGCTAGTTCTAGGGGTCATTTCAGGCGTAATTTTGATTTTTGCCACTTTTAGCAGTAGTTTTGGTCGCCAAGCGAATCAAACGGCTAGCCAGGGGACTGGATTTGGCATCTTTTTCGCCCTGTGTGGGCTGGTGACGCTGGGTGTAGGCGCTTATTTTGCCTTCCGCTACACTCGCATTGCAAGAGAGCTAAGAGCTTCTAGTGCAGCGGGGCGACCCAGCAAAGCAAAAACCTTGGACACAATCAGGCTTGGACTGATTGTAAATATGGTGGGAATGCTACTGACTATTTTGGGAGCGTTTGCGACTATTGGCAGCATTCTCGCAAAGTCTTTTTCTCAGTTCCAAGGAGCTTTGACGGCAATTGACCCCAGTCGATTTGTTCAGCCAGCGGATTTGTTTGTTGTGCAGGCAAATACAAACACCATTGCAGCCCATTTTGTTGGAATTGCGGCTTCACTTTGGCTGTTCAATCGAGTGAACCGATGATTGCTTGGGATAACTAGTGAGTACATTCTATGAAACCCCCTGGAAGCAAAACCAAAGCTACTGTCTGGGTGGTAGAGAATGGTCAAATGCGATCGCGTTTTGATCAACTGGCAACGGAGGAACCCTTGGAGATTCGTCTCGTCTCGCCAAAAAAGACAGTAGCGGTAACGATGCGGACACCAGGGACTGATTTTGAACTAGCAGCAGGTTTCCTCTATGGTGAGGGAGTGGTAAGCAACCGGGACGATATCCAGCGCATCAGTTACTGTGTAGATCCAGATGTTGATGGTGAGCAGCGCTACAACATTGTCAACATCGAACTGAGGGAAGGATTGAGTGTAGATTTGTCGCCTCTGGAGCGTCACTTTTTTACCACAAGCGCCTGTGGAGTTTGCGGAAAAGCAAGTCTTGAGACTCTGGGCTTGCGGGGATACCCAGCTATCTCAAAAGAACTAAAAGTGCCAGTTGAGGTGATTTACAGTCTGCCAGAGCAGTTGCGATCGGCTCAGCGAGTTTTCTCAGCTACTGGAGGATTACATGCAGCGGCGCTGTTTAATACTCAAGGAGAACTGCTGTCGGTGCGAGAAGATGTAGGACGTCACAATGCACTAGATAAACTGGTGGGTTCCGCTTTACTTAGTGACCAACTGCCTCTCAATAATTACATCGTAATGGTCAGTGGACGTTCCAGCTTTGAGATTTTGCAAAAGTGTCTAGCGGCTGGAGTGCCAATTGTTTGTGCTGTTTCTGCGCCCAGTAGTTTAGCCGTCGCCATAGCGAAGGAGTTTGGCATTACCCTGGTGGGATTTTTGCGGGAAGAACGGTTCAATGTCTATTCAGGGAAAGAGCGTTTGGCGATCGCATCAACTTGAGGTTGATTCGTAGTGGGCTGTCCAGCTAGGTTTGAGTAGTTGACTTTCAAGCGAATTCGCAGATGCCGTTGCGGCGTTGGCTGGTTTCCCAAATTGTAAAGTTCTGTAAATAGCGGCATAACTCCTCGGACTAGCCCCGATAACTCAATAGAGGGAGTTAAACAAGTCCTCAATCAACTAGGTTAATCAACTACTTGTTTTTCCCGAAGTTTCCACCTCTATTTACACCTAAAGAGAAAATCATGGCTACTTACAATCTAGGCACCGCTGGCACCACTCCTATTTTCCGCAACAACTTCAATTTATCTACATCTCAACCCACTGATGTCTTCCGCTTCTCCGTTGGCACGGCTAGCACTACCAGTCCCCGTTATCTGAATCTTGCCGTCACTGATATCAGTGCAGCTGATGATGCTGATATCAGCCTGTTCCGCGATGTCAATAACAATGGTGTCCTTGATAGCACCGACCGACAATCGGGACTAGTTAGAAGTTCAGTTGCTGGTAGCAACGCCGATGACTCGATTAACGTTCGCGTTACTACAGGGGGTACTTACTTTGCTGAAGTTTCTCGATACGCTCCAGGTAGCTCAGGCGACGTCAGTTACGATTTTCGGGTGTCTAACAACACTTCCGCTGCCAGCAATCTCTTACCAAATGAAGTGCGGGTAGGTGACCTCAACAGCGATCGCACTTTCTCTAATCAACGGGTAGATAACCTAGACACTAATGATACTTATGCCTTCTCCCTTGGCTTGTTTGAGGGAGTCAACATTCGCCTGAATGGACTGACGGCTGATGCGGATATCCGCGTGATTAACGATTCCAACAACAATCGCGTCGTTGACGCGGGCGAGGTGGTTCGTTCTTCAACTAGTGGTGGTACTACATCGGATGTCATTTCGGGGCTGAATGATTCTGGTAACTACTACCTCCAAGTCTATGCGTTCAACGGTGCTCAGACTAACTACAACGTAACCTTTGACCACTACACTACTCCCTTTGCTTAAGTGTGAGCTGGTGATTTCCTAGCTGACAAAGTCAAATCGTTTAACTAATTCAAACGCCTCTCAGAAATTCGCAACTCTGAGAGGTTTTTGGTTTTCTTAGGAAAATTAAAGTTTTGTAAAGACAAGCATAATTCCCCAGCGCGACCCTGACAAGTTTATAGCGGTGAGAAAGTTAGTTCAAGCCTCCTATTCAAACCTACTATCAGAAACTCAGAAATTAACGAGGAGCTACCTAGATATGGCTAAAGTTTTAAAAGTCGGTAATCGCACACTCGCGGCTGAAGAACTGATTCCCCTACTCGCAAGCTACCAAATCGTTCCTCAATTGTTGTGTGAGAGCATTATTGACGAGGCGATCGCACCGATTAGCTGTATGCCCGAAGAGATAGCAATGGCTTGCCAGCAATTTGAAGAGCATTGGCAACTGACTTGTGAAGCCGAAAAGCAAGCGTGGCTAAATCATTACGGCATGAACCAAGAACAGTTAGAACTTCTGGCAACACGCAAGCTAAGAATAGAAAAATTCAAACAAGTAACTTGGGGTCATAAGCTGGAATCTTACTTCCTCAAACGAAAAAGCCATCTGGATCGGGCGATCTATTCTTTGCTCCGGACTCAAGACAAAGGGCTTGCCAACGAACTGTATTTTCGCTTGTCCGAAGGAGAGCAATCCTTTGCTGAACTAGCAAGGCAATATTCCCAAGGTCCAGAAGCGGAAACGGGCGGACTTCAGGGGCCTGTTGAATTCGGTACTCTTCACCCGCAGCTCGTTGAGCTGCTCTACACAAGTCAACCAGGTCAAGTTTCGCAACCTTTACCCTTTGGAGAATGGTTTGTAATTGTGCGCCTCGAAAAGTTGCTTCCAGCACAGTTTAATGACGCCTTACGCCAACGATTACTCGGTGAATTTTTTGAAGCCTGGTTCCAAGAGCAGCTTGCTCAGCTCCCCCACCGGGACAAGATTTGGATGGGAGCTGCATCTCCTCGTCAGGTTAATACGACAGTCACTTTAGCAGCAGCTTGACACTCCTAAGATTCAATCTACTGGGCTTTACACCATTTTCTACAGTGTTTAACCCAAGTTGGACGCTTCTTGTGAAGGAGATAAGTCTTGACTTGTTCGTACTACTGCCTGACATCATCAAAGCGACTGAGCTTCATAGAATAAAATCACAGGGAGACATCCCATTTTACCGATTGATACGCACTAGGGACACAATTAGCTGTGCCCCTAGTCTTCAAAGAAATCTAGCTAAGCTTTTAAAACTAAACTGGGCACAGAAATTACCCACGTCAATGATTGGGATTATCACGAAATTCTAGTAAAGTTGTTCGGGTTCCCAATCAAGTAGAAGGCTGGGACAAGTGTAATGTGTTATTTGTCGGTGGATAGAATTAAGTTACTTCAAACTCATAGTGCCCAGTGCTATCTAGGTATCCAGCAATACAACCATAGGGTTGAACAAGCGATCGCAAGGCTTCATCCACCCAGTCACCGGGTGAGACATCACTCCGTTCAGGACGTACACACTTAGCCAGATCAACGACGATAGAAGGCTTTCAGCTTTTCGCAAACGCTCATCACAACGATATCTTGTTACAGTGCATTAGTCCTAATTTGTGAGATGTTGGTAACTTGCGACATCGGTTCATTACTATCGCGAATTCCTTCTTCTGAGGAAAGTTCAGCCACACAGGTAATACTCTCAAGCATTTGCGCGTTGGCCGCTAGCTCAACAGGTTCTGCCTCTAATGCAGTTGGAGGTACTGCTACAGTGTCCTGAACTTGATTATTATCAATGTTTACTTGCTCTATTTACTTGTCTGGGAAGTGTCGTAAAGTTATGCAACTAGTTACAAAACTTTACGACAAGTTCAGCTCGTCCTTGCTTGAACTGAGGAGATAAAGCAAGAGGGAGAATCTCCAATTGAAATTCAAAAGATGCAAAAACTCGCTTGATAATTAGTAGAAAATACAGAGAAGTTTGTTTAAAGAACCTATTCGTGAACATATTGTTGGAAACCGTTCCCAGGCACCCAGAACTTCTACACACAATTGTCTCTCCGTTAAGGTGTAACCCCTCTTCCATTGGCATGATGGCGTAGGAGTATCAATCAGGCGACCCTTAACCTGAAGAAATTGGGAGTTGGTTCTCAATTGATACTTTTCAAAGGCAAAATCAGCAAAGTGTAAACCTGGAGGAGTGATTACGCCCTATGGATGAACTAGAGGAACGACTGCGTCAGTTAGTTAAAACAGCTTGTAGTCACCCACGTGGAACAGCAGCCCGTCAGAGAAACTTAACTCAGGTGATTCGGCTGATTACTAACAAGCTGTGGAGAGAACACACTCCCTATTACCAAGATGCCTTGCAGCAGACTTGGGTGTATTTTTGCCAGAATATCTGCGAAGGAAATACAGGTGAACCCTATGACCCTTCCCGTGGCAGTGTCATAACCTGGCTAAATTTTTACCTGAAGCGCCGACTGCAAGATTTTTATATAGATACTCAAAAACAGCAAGCTAAAACCCTTTCCGCTCAAGCAGGTAGACAGGGAGGAGGCGATGGAAATGAAACGATTGACCCAGTGGACAATCTGCCTGCTGAACCAGACGTTCCCCTGCTGCTTGAAGAGGTAAAGCAATGGGTTGAAGCTGATCCAGAAGGAGAACTGTGTCGTACCCACATTGCCAATCATCCAGAGGTGACCTGCCAAGTCCTAATCCTACGGCGCTTGCCCCCAGAAGAGAGTTGGAAAACTCTAGCTGAAGAATTTAATCTATCCATTTCAACGCTTAGCAGCTTTTATCAGCGTCAATGTCTACCCCGTCTGCGTAAATTTGGTGAATCGGAGGGATATCTATAGTAGAGAGTGCTTTTTAGGACGCTGCCACCGAGAGTACCTAAGGTTGAGCGGTAGATTCACCCTTGTAGAGTAAAAACAATACTATGACTTACCACACCAACAACATAGAAGATTTCGCATTACCACTGCCAATTACCCAAGCGGCACGCCATACAGCCGAACAGTTTGCAACACAGCAACCTACGCCTCAAAAAGCTGAGCAAGTTCGGTTAAATACATTAGCGACTTATGTTGTTAATGACTACTTGCAGATGATGGGGATTTCGACAGATTTATCAGTGAGTGATAGCTGGAATCCTGTTGTGCGGATGTGTGCGGATGTCGCTGACCTGGAAGTGACAGGATTGGGGCGCTTGGAATGCCGTCCAGTTAGAAGCCATCAGCAAACGTGTTACATTCCATCGGAAGTCCAGTCAGACCGGATTGGTTATGTCGTAGTCCAGATTGATGACGCTTCTTTTGAGGCAACAGTGTTGGGATTTACTCCCACAGTGGCTAGAGATGAGTTTGCCATTACTCAACTCGGTCCGATTGAAGATTTATTCGATCACATTGAACACTTGACCCAACCTGTGCAAGCTATAGTAACAGCGACTCCAGCTTCTAGTGTTGAAAGGAGTACAAGAGTCAACTTGAGCCAGTGGCTAACTAATGTTTTTGAAACGGGTTGGCAAACGATTGAAACCGTCTTGAACCCCGCCCAACCCGATCTTGCCTTTGATTTTAGAAGTCGTTTTAGAAGTGCTGATAGCGCTCTTTTGGCTAACATTGAGCGTCCTTATGCTGGAATCAGACGTGCTAAGTTAATTGACTTAGGGATGCAATTAGCTGGTCATCCGGTCGCGCTAATTGTTGAGCTTCAACCTGAATCTGAACGCAGAAGCCATATTACTCTACAGGTGCATCCAGCCGGAAATCAAGTGTATCTGCCTCCACTACTGCAACTGATTGTGCTGGATGAGTCGGGATTAGTCTTTCTAGAAGCTCAAGCCAGAAGTGCAGATAATTACATTCAATTACAATTCAGTGGTCTACCTGGAGAACAATTTAGTGTAAAGATTGCTCTTGGTGAGGCAAGTATTATGGAAGATTTTATAGTTTGATTGAACTATGGATGCTCAATGCCTACCCTCCATTCTCGTTTTTAGGATATGTCTGAAGGGAAGCATTGGTGTGGAGTTGCATAGCCTATGGATGGTTAGAACTATAAATTTATAGGATTTCACCACTCCATCATCTTGATTGTAAGTGCAACACCATTACGTTCATCTGGAGAGGCTGTCGTGGGTAAGTTAGTTGTCTTAATTGCTGGTGAAGGTAGCTTCGAGAATGGGTTTCCCGTAACCTTGCGGGTTGGAGAGGAAGACAGACCTGCTTCTGTTGAAATTACAGGTCGGCTACCGCCTACTCTTGAAATTCCCCAATCTTATACAGGTTGGGCCGACACTTATCGAAGGTTAGGGTTGCGCTCACGGCTAGAAGCTTCAGTTGCCCAAGTAACGAATGTTTCCAAACTTGAGATTTGCTCGAATGCTGCCCAACTTTTACGCGATCGCTTTAATGCTTGGTTACACTCGGAGTCATTTCGCCCGATCCGAGAGAAATTACTAGAACAGTTAATGCCATCGGATGAAGTTCGGCTGATTATTCAAACGGAAAACATCTGGTTGCGGCGGCTTCCTTGGCATCTGTGGGATTTATGCGATCGCTACCCGAAGGCAGAGATTGCTCTTAGTGCGCCTATTTATGAATTTATAAAGCCAGTCGCTTCACCTCACACTAAAGTGAGAATTTTAGCGATTCTGGGTGACAGTACTGGCATTAATACGCAAGCTGATCGGCTTTTATTAGAACAATTGCCCGATGCAGAAATTAGTTTTCTTGTAGAACCGCAACGCCAGGAACTCACAGAAGAGTTGTGGAAGCAAAGCTGGGATATTCTCTTTTTTGCAGGGCATAGTTCCAGCCAACCGGATTGTGAAAAGGGTGAGATTTCTCTTAATCAAACTGATAGTTTAACAATTGACCAATTAAGGTTTGCCTTAAGAAAAGCCGTTGAGCGAGGTTTAAAGATTGCGATTTTTAACTCTTGTGATGGCTTAGGATTGGCACGGAATTTAGCAGATTTACAGATTCCGCAAATCATTGTCATGCGGGAGCCAGTGCCTGACCGAATTTGTCAAAAGTTTTTAAAGTATTTTTTAGCTGCCTATGCTCGTGGTGAATCTTTCTATTTGGCAGTGCGGGAAGCGAGAGAACAGTTGCAAGGATTGGAAGATCAATTTCCTTGTGCTACCTGGTTACCGATAATTTGCCAGAATCCTGCCGTTTTACCCCCGACATGGGAACAGTTGTGCAGTCCCTGGAGACCACCTACTCCACCAGATGAGCCGCCATTTGTTCCTGGACTGCCTGATAAGGACGGCTTCAGAATCAGACAGCGATCGCCTCGTAACGCTTTAAAAGGTAGACAAGGTTTTGTAAAAGTAGTTTTGATGAGCTTGGTCATCACGTCCCTAATCCTGGTAGGGCGGCAGTTCGGTTTATTTCAAGCTATGGAGTTGCAAGCTTTTGACCAGTTGATGGTTAGTAGACCCACTGAAGAGGTAGATTCGCGACTCTTAGTAGTTACTGTTACAGAAGAAGATATTCAAGCACAAAAACAAGAACCGAGACGCGGTTCACTGTCTGATCGATCGCTTTCACGACTGTTGGAAAAACTGGAATCCTACGAGCCACGGGCAATTGGCTTAGATATCTACCATGACTTCCCTGTAGACCCCAAGTATCCAGATTTAGCTAAGCGCTTGAAAGAAAGCGATCGCCTGATTACGGTTTGCAAAGTCAGCAACCCGCAGTTCAATGACCCAGGTAAGTCACCTCCGCCAGAAGCCCTAAAAGAGAATCTGGGCTTTACTGATTTTGTGCATGACTTTAATGGTGTTCTCCGTCGTCATCTGTTGGCGATGGAACCGCCTCCGGCATCAAGTTGTACCGCCACCTATGCTCTCAGTAGTAAGCTAGCCTTTCGCTATCTGAAAGCAGAGGGAATTTCACCCAAAGTTTCTAGTCATGGGTATTTGCAGCTTGGTACTACAGTCTTTCAACCCTTGGAACCGAATGCTGGCGGTTACCGCAACATGGATGCACGAGGTCATCAAGTGTTGTTAAATTATCGCTCTAGCCCCTCTCTTATAGAGGTTGCGGAGCGCGTTACTCTCACTGAAGTTCTCAATGGTCAGGTCAATCCTAATGCTGTAAAAGGTCGGATTGTTCTTATCGGTGTTACCGCTCCCAGCGCAAAGGATTACTTCTTTACGCCCTACAGCAATGGGCAGTACCAGGATATGCCGGGGGTAGTCGTTCATGCACAGATGGTCAGTCAGATTCTGAGCGCTGTTTTGGATCAGCGACCTCTATTGTGGGTTTGGTCAGAGTGGGGTGAAACTCTGTGGATTTTTGGATGGGCACTTACTGGTGGTCTATTTTCTTGGCGATCTCACTTCTTTTTACGTTGGGGGCTAGTGGGAGGAACTCTTTTCGTTTTATATGGTCTTTGCTTTGGTCTTTTAATTCAGGGGGGTTGGGTGCCGCTGGTTCCATCAGCGCTTGCCCTAGTGTCTACTAGTGTCAGCGTTGCCGCTTACAGCACTTTTCTTGCTCAACGACAGCAATCTACATTTGCCATTTAAATATGATGTACATAAAATCTCCTCAACAGCAAAAGATATTAGCGATCGCTTTGACAGTAGTAGGCATGTATGGCGCTATGTCCTTATCAAGCCGAACTACACGAGCGCAAGCCTACACAGCTATATCAGAATTTTCACCAGCGACAGGCACATACCTATCAACATCAAGCCTCTTGCTGCCAGGTCAAGCCGCTACCAGATTAGTCCTTAATAACAGCAACAACATACTGGTACAGCTACCCTACCACCGCCCAGAAATACAACTGGCTCAAGCTCCGATACTACAACCTAGAGGTAATCCCGATCCAACCATTGGCGGGGGAACCGACGCTCAAGACCCAACGCTGCCAGGTAGAGGTAATCCCGATGGTCGCACCTTTGGCGGGGGAAGCAATGTTTTTCCAGCACCTGATGAAGTTGCACCCGGTAGTCGGACAGGAGAGGCAAGCCGTGCTCGTGGAGGATGTCCTCGTGTAACCACGCCTCTGACAGCCTTGATGCCTGTCACTAAGGGAACTTCCAGTGGCCAAAGCGCCAGCACAACCCCAACTACATCAGAATCCGTTTATGGTTTAACGGTTGCTGAGCGTCCTACCTTCTGGTTTTATGTTCCTTATCCGCTTACATCCTCTCGTCCTGTGGAGTTTGTGCTACAAGATGAGGATGGCAACGATATTTACCAAACCCAGTTCACTGAGTCGGGAACTGTGCCTGGTGTTGTTGGCTTGCAGCTTCCGCCCACTGTTGACCCACTAGAGGTTGGTAAACGGTATCGTTGGTACTTCCTGATTTACTGCAATCCAGAGGAACCAACCTTTGTTGAAGGCTGGGTAGAACGGGTTGCACTGAACCCAACACTCAAAACTCAATTAGACCAAGCAACTACACCTCAGCAAAAAGCAGATCTTTATGCACAAGCAGGCATTTGGTATGAGGCTGTGACGACTCTTGCCGAACTTCGTCGCCAGAAGCCGAACGATCAAGCGCTGAATGCTCAATGGCTGGAATTGTTGCAGTCTGTTGATTTAGAAGCGATCGCAACAGAGCCAGTGACATCGGTGCTTACCCCTGAATAATGGGGAAATACGGCGAAAAGCTACTGTAGCAGTTTTCAATTGGATAAGGTACAGTTCGGGCGCGTGAAACAAGAGATAGAGCAAGGAAAACAAAATAGCTGATAGCTGATAGCTGACGGCTTTCTGCTATGAGATTTATGACTTCTTCTTGAGACTTTTGTCCGTCAACCAGGTAGATAGCACATGAGTTAGCTCCTGGTTGAGCGCCTGATACCCCTTCTCGTTGATATGCAAAGTATCACGAACGTAGTTGCTTTGCACTTGACCATTCTGTGCAAGGAGTGAATAGGCATCCAAAATCAAAACATCCCTTGCTTTTAGCGAATACAGGTAAGCATTTACTTCCATTACCGCTTGAGCAATATCTGCTGACCAAAACGGTTGGCGGGTTAGCGGTACCGGACCAATAGGGAAAATAGTTGTCAAAATAACGGTTACCCCAGTGTTGAGCGAACGTTCGACAATCTGCTGAATATTCGCTTTGCAGTTGGTGATAATGGCAGCTTTTTGCTCAGGAAATAGCGCGATCGCTTTCAAGTCGTTAATCCCAACTTGCACAACGATAATATTGGGACGCAATGGCACAACATGCTTGTCAAAACGTCCCAATACCTGGGCTGAAGTCTGAGTGTTGATGCCTCGATTGAAAAAAGAAAAGCCCTTGAGCTTTGCTGGAGTAGACCACATTTCAGCCCGCGAATCGCCAAGGAATACCACGGTTGCTGTGGAGGTAGCAGGAACATCCTGTGGTAGGGAGTCAGCACTATAGGTGCTTAGCCCCAAGGGATCTAGATTGGTTTGGTTGAGTTGCAGGTAATAGCGTTTCGCTTGGTGGAACAGGAGCGCGTTGAGACAGAGCGATACCAGCAAAGCGACGAGACATAATAATAGAGTCAGACGAAATAAACGCTTTTGTTTGTGCATTTTGGGGCGGGTAGATTATGAACTCGCTTGTATGCGATCGCTTACTCTTCTTCCAGCTTTACACTATGAACGAATAGTAAAAAGTAGTTTGGCAGAAGGATGCTTGACTTAGCTATCCCTCTTCTGTCACTCTCCGGTTTTTCCTATTATTAATATTTTCTACAAAGGAGGTATATTAGGGAATACAGCGTTTGCCCATCTAATTTTGGCAATTTCCCTACTCTGATCAATTTCTATGAAGGAAAAAGTCTGCGATCGCCTACCATAGGTTAGTTCTAGAATTCAGCAATGGCAAAAGTTTTCGGAGAGTGACAGAAGAGGGCTATAGCGTTTCCCATGTAACTGAGGTACACCGAGATTTTGGATATCAAGCCTTTGGGTTTTGAAGATGTACCTCACCAGAGCGAGAAACGGTATAAAATCCAATTGATTGCCCAATCCTATTCTCCTCAAGAACTTTTTGCTGCACTAGTTTGGCAGCGTCGGTTCAATGAGTTTGATGGCAAGGAAGTGATTACTGACCTTTCTAACCATCCTTCTTTGTGGGCTAGCTTTCTGTTCACAAAACCCATCTTTGCACCCGATGAAAATGGTCTGAGCTTTGGTGGCGTAATCGATACGCTTCTGGCAATGGCAAACTATCGTCCTATTAAGGGGTTAGCATTTGTTCAATTTCCTCATCTATATCAGGTATTTGCTCAGCACCTGAAATAAAGAAATGATGTGCCTTACTTGTATCCAAATAATTACGCAATCTTTCTCTCTCACTAGCCAGTGTTGTAAAGTAACGCCGAAAAATCTCAGAAACCTCATTCGCTCTTGCCTGATTGGGAGCAAGAGGGAGCTCAATTTCTAAATAGCGTTTTCCTACATCCTCTCGGTTTGTTTGCATAAATACTATCCGGTTCCACTGAGTACGGACAATTTTTAGTGTCATTGCCCATAACAAATAAAATTGATCAAAATATGCTCTATCTCCAGCTCGTAAAATGATAACTTCTTTAGTCAAAAGAATTTGTTCTTGACCTGGCATAAGAATACAAAAATCTCCAATATTCCGGCTAGCACGTTCAGGGCAAATTAAGTCATAGGCTAGTAAACCTGACGTAGAACTACGCCAATACCTTTCAGCCGTTTGAAGTGGAACTTGATTAGTAGGATTAATATTTACCAATCCTGCCCGCAAATCGGTTTAGGTACGCTCATTTGTCCTCCTGAAAATTCTTATCCTCGCCATATCCTTGATTTAAATCAGTTACAGCAGGCTGTATACCTAGCCCAATTTTTTCAAAAATGTAGAAATTTGTTTTCGCTCGACAGAATTCCTGAAAAGCTTCCATAGGAATATTTAGCATTCCTCGTAGCTCTAGACGCTCTTTTAGCCATTCGGTTAACCATCGATACCGATGGCTAAAAAAGTATGTTTCGGGTAAAACAATTCCGACACGACCACCAAGACGCAGCAATCTCCAAGCACGTTCAAGGAAAATTAAACCGATCTCCAAATCAACATAGTTATTTATTCCACTCATGGCAGCAGCCCTAGCAATTGTGAAGCCTGCCGCTCTTGAATCAGACGCTTTGATTTTTAGCTGCTCACCAAATGGAGGATTGGTAATAACAACTGTGTATTGTTCATCAATCAAGGGCGCAAGCAACTGTGGGTTCTTTCCATACCTGTTGGCGAGGATTAAAAATGAAGACAACTTCACCCGTCTTCGAGTCCTCAAGATTTCGCCGTGCGCCCTTGCGAAGTGAGCAGGAGACACAAGCAAGAGCCAAATTTTCAGCAATCGTCTCGCCACCAGCTACGACAGGAACAATGTGGTCGATATGGAAAGTTGCTACTTGACCAATTTGCGAAATGCCGCAATATTCACAACGGTTATCTGCTCTTTGAATTACTAATCGACGGAGGGAAGCTGGAATTGTTGCCATCTATGCTTGCTTCATCACCCGTGTCGATCGCAAACGCAGTAGAGATAAAAATTCCACCAGTTCAACAAGTCCTTCTGCTTCCTGTCGTTCTGCCTGAGACAGTGTATAGCCCTCGTCCTGACGATCCAACAAAAATTGTAAGCGTGCCTGAACCGCTTGGGGAAGCTGGAATCGGGTTAATTCGATAGGAATCTCAACGATTTCGGGCATAGAGCAGTTAGTTTATTAGCAACTTTGTTGTAGCCTCATTTTAGGCGAAAGCATCGGAAGGGTGTATGTGTTGCCATCAAACACTGTGTTGGTGCAAACGGAAGGGAGGATGGGCTAGCAAAGTATGCCGAAGAAAGCTTATCGCTCATTCATTCCCTCTCAACTTTCCAGCAACGCTTGCCACGCCTCAAGCTGAGAAGTGTGATTGTTGGATGCGATTCCCTACGGGATAGCTACGCTTCACGCGCTTGGCAGGATGAGGGGGTGCGATCGTGCCTGACAGAATGCTCTCATCCAATAAGCTACAAAAGCCATTTCTACTTAAGCTAGGTTAATAGATACAGTTATTATTCTGTAAGCTTATGCCTCTTTCTGAAATACTGCCTGCCGTCAATCAGCTATCTCACCAAGACAAGCTGCGACTCATCCATTTTCTTCTACTGGCAGTAGCAAAAGAAGAGGGTTTTGAACTTGAGCCGGCTAATCATCAGACTCAAGAAGGTTTACTCAATCAATTAGCATCGACTGAAGCTGTTGTGTGGTCGCCCTACGATGCTCATGAAGCGGCTCAAACGCTGTCAGATCTTCTAGCGGAAGCAAAGCAAAAAAGCGATGCTTGACGGCAAGCGATTTCCTTTCATCGAGTGTACCAACAGCCTTGGTCTTTCTAGCACCTTGCCGTATCTACCAATAACGCTGACCTACAGCAACCGTTCTGTAGAAGCGATGGCTTTGCTTGACACGGGTGCAAGCGTCAATGTATTGCCTTACGATCTCGGCTTGCAACTAGGTGCAGTTTGGGAGGAGCAGACAGTTCCAATTCAGTTGAGTGGAAATCTCGCTCGGATGGAGGCGCGAGGCTTGGTACTATCAGCAACCGTTGCCGAGTTTCCCTCTGTCCTGCTTGCATTTGCCTGGACGGAATCTAGAGAAGCTCCACTAATCCTTGGGCATATGAATTTTTTTGCAGAGTTTGATGTGTGTTTCTATCGTGCTGACTTCGCTTTCGAGTTGCGTCCGAGAGCAAAATAGCTGTTCTAGCTGAACTCGCCTGTCGTCTGATGAGCGTACAAGCGTTGCATACTGAAGAGAGCTTATCGCTCATTCATTCCCTCCAAACTTTTTCAGCAACGCCTGCCACGCCTCAATCTAAGAAGTGTAATTGCTGGATGCGATCGCACTTTGTTTAACCGAGCGTAGTTTAACAACTAGGTTCGCCACTCTATCAAAATTCAACCTCTTCTCGCTCATTCCCCGTAGAACTCGTAGTATCCGAATTTTTAGCTGCCCAACATATTGCTTCAATGTGTCTAGCTAACATCCCTATAGTCGGTGCTTCAAACAAGATGCGTACAGGCAACTCCACTTTAAAGCGATCGCGTATTCGGGAAGTTAGCTGAGTCGCGAGTAGAGAATGCCCCCCCAATTCAAAGAAATTATCGTGAACACCTACCTGCTGTTTTCCCAAAACCTTAGCCCAAATCCCTGCTAACTCCTCCTCGACAGTCGTCCGAGGTGCTACATAATCTTCTTTCAGATCAAGACTGAGAGTATCTACGGCAGGTAAAAGACGGCGATCTACTTTACCATTCGGTGTTAGCGGTAAGGACTCCAACATCATATAGATAGAAGGCACCATATAATTTGGCAACTTCTCTTTCGAGAATTGGCGCAACTGGGAGCTTGTTGGTGCCTGCCCCTTATTTGGGACAATATAAGCTACTAAGTGCTTATCCCCAGGTATGTCCTCCTGAACAATCACCACTACCTCTGCCACTGCTGGATGTTGGCTTAGCACAGCTTCAATCTCTCCCAACTCGATTCGGAAGCCGCGAATCTTGATTTGATCGTCGCTACGACCCAAAAATTCTATATTACCGTCTGAGCGATATCGGGCTAAATCACCTGTTTTATAAAGACGTGTTCCTGGGTTCTGGCTAAAAGGATTCGGAATGAATGCAAAAGAAGTCAACTCAGGACGGTTGAGGTAGCCTCGTGCGAGTCCATCACCACCGATATACAACTCACCCACAACACCAATCGGTACAGGCTGTAGCTGCCCATCCAGCAGATAAATTTGTGTGTTCGTAATTGGGCGACCAATGGGAATAGAGGTTGCTTCTTCTGGTACGTCCTGCACCCAGTAATAAGATGAAAATGTTGTCCCCTCTGTTGGCCCATAAACATTAAGCAACTGCTGCGGCACTCCCTGTTTGAGAACCTTTCTCACCCACCGAGGATCGACTGCTTCGCCTCCAAATAGCAAGCACCGCAAGGTAGCGAAAGCATCCGGAACATCTCTGACAATCTGTTGGAACAAGGCAGTGGTTAAAAATAAGACGCTAATCTCGTCTTGCCGAAGTTGTCGGGCAAAGTCTTGAGGAGAAAGCGTTACATCCCTGCTAATCCCAACAAGTTGAGCGCCGTGAAGTAATGCGCCCCAAATCTCAAACGTTGCTGCATCGAAGGACGTGTTCGAGGCTTGGGCAATTTTATCGTTCGGATCTAACGTTATGTAGTTTGTGTTGAATAGTAGGCGATTGACAGCTTTGTGAGGAACAGCAACTCCCTTGGGCTTTCCTGTAGAACCAGAAGTGTAGATAACATAAGCCAAGTTATCGCTTGTCACCCTGCTGGTAAGGTTTTCTGAACTTTCTTGGGTAATAGTATTCCAATCAGTGTCTAGGCAAATTACTCTGGGATTTGGGGAATCTTGGTGAGTACAGGTGACAACATCCGGTAATTGTTCGACCAACTTCTCTTGTGTCAGCAACACGGATATCTGAGAATCTTCAATCATGAACCGCAGACGCTCCTGCGGGTAACTGGGGTCTAAGGGCAGGTACGCTCCTCCGGCTTTGAGGATGCTTAAGCAACCTACTATCATCTCTACAGAACGTTCCATGCAGATGCCGACGAGAACGGACGAACCTACTTCCAATTTCTGTAAGTGGTGCGCTAGTTTGTTGCTGTAGCTATTCAGTTCACGGTAAGTCAGTTGCTTGTCTTCAAAGATTACTGCTGTTGCATCAGGTGTTCTCTCTACTTGCGCTTCAAACAACTGATGGATGCACTGGTTTTGAGGATAATCCGCAAGGGTATCATTCCATGACACGGTGAGTTGATGATACTCAGCAACGCTCAGGAGTGGTAACTCTGCAATCTTCGTTTGTGGATTGGCAACAATGCCCTCCAGCAGGGTTTTAAAATGTCCCAGCATCCGGCTAATGGTGGCTTCATCGAATAAATCAGTGTTGTACACCACCACGCCTCTAATTCCCTCTGAGTGTTCCCACCGCTCTCCCCATAAGCTTCTAAAACCTTCGGAAGCTTTCCACAGGTTGAACTCCAAATCGAAGCGCGTTGTTTTAAAGTCAATCGTTAGAGGATTGAGTGTTAACCCTGGCAGTTCTAGTGCCTCCGTTGGGGCATTTTGTAAGGCAAACACTACTTGAAATAGGGGATGGCGACTTAAGGAGCGTTCGGGTTGCAACTCCTCCACGAGCTTCTCAAAGGGCAAATCTTGATGAGCATAGGCTCCTAGTGTTACCTCCCGTACTCTGCCTAGCAGTTCCTGGAATGTTGGAGCGCCAGATAAGTCTGTGCGTAGCACCAGAGTATTGACAAAAAAACCAATTAACCCTTCGATCTCACTCCGATTGCGGTTAGCAATGGGTGAACCTACGGCAATGTCCTCTTGCTGAGTGTAGCGGTATAGCAAGATTTGAAATGCTGCCAGCAGGGTCATGAACAATGTCACCCCTTCCTGCTGCGAAAGCTTTTCTATTGCCTCATTCAAGCTTGGTGGTAACTCTAGTAATTTAGTCGCTCCTCGGTAAGTCTGTAAAGCGAGTTTCGGGCGATCACAAGGTAAATTCAGTATGGGAACACCGTCTAACTGTTGCCGCCAGTAAGCGAGTTGAGTTTCCAATTCCCCTTGCAACCACTCGCGCTGCCAATGGGCGAAATCAGCATACTGAAGGGGAAGTTCCGGTAGAGGAGAAGGCACTTCAAGAACAAAGGCTGTGTAGATAGCGCTTAGTTCACGCATCAACACTCCAGTAGACCAATCATCAGAGACAATGTGGTGTAGATTCAGCAGCAATATGTGTTCTGTCTCATCTAGCTTCAGGAGCATTAATCGTAGCAAGGGTCCAACAGCTAGATCAAAAGGACGTTGAGACTCCTCGGCAACTAACCGTTTGGCTTGATGTTCCCGTTCCTCTGCTGGTAACTCCCGCAGATCTACTAGTGAGAGATTTATGCTTGATGTGGGTACGTCGATGTCCGCAGGAATCGCCTGAACAAGTTGCCCCTCCACTATCCCGAATCGAGTGCGTAATACTTCATGGCGACGCACAATTTCGTTGAAGGTCTGCTCTAAGGCGGTATAGTTAAGCGAACCTGTCAAGCGAAGTGCTGTCGGCACATTATAGAAGGTATTACCGGGTACTAATTGGTCAATGAACCACAATCTTGCTTGAGCAAACGAGGCAGGAAAGATAAAGACTTCTTCCTCAGGAATATTAAGTCTCGCTTGAGCATTGGTCAGGGAATCGTCAGAAAGCATGAATTTAAATGCACATCAGCTTACTAAATGCCCAATCCTGGGGGTGGCCAAGTAGCCCAAACAAAGATGGCAACGGCAGCGATCGCAAGTAATCCTTCAATTAAATTACCAATCAAGGAACCTACTACAATCCCTAGTCCTGCCTTAAACGCTACTTTGGTTCTTTCCTTTAGAGGCAACTCGCGCCGATAGAGAAATTCCCCAATAAACGCTCCTAACAAAGGCCCGACTAAGATACCCAACAGGGGACCAGCAACCAGAAACGCTGGCAGAAGCCCGAAGAACCCCAGCACTAGCCCGATAATTGCTCCCCATTGCCCCCATTTACTGGCTCCAGCCCGTTTTGCTCCCCAGTAGGAGGCTAACAACTCAATTCCCGCACTCAGTATCAAAATCACAAATATGGCGATTAAGGGCCAAGTGATACCACTAAAACCCTGAGTGACACCCCAAACCAGAATTGCCGCCAAAATTAAGCTGGGTCCGGGAATCCCAGGAACGACAGCCCCGACAACACCCACGAGCATGACGAAAATCAATAACCAGTAAAGAATTGTTATAGACATCTAAATCTCAGCGGCTGCTTGCATCATCTGAAAATGAAAATCGGCTGAGGGTGTTTGCCAGTTTATCAGCAATTCCCTCTATCCAATTCTCGTCTTGTTTTGTGTAACTGCGCGGAGCATTGGCTGCCAATATTAAAATCCCCTGATTGCCAATCGGTTGACAAATGACACCTTGGGTATTTTCTGGCAGGTAATCAAATTCAATGCGCCCTGGATAAATTTTCAGATCAACTAGGTAGACAGGTTTTTGTTTTTCTAGCACCCGTTTTAAAATCGCTCCCGGTTTGACTTCTGAGTTGATGCCTAAAACACCTCGCCGCAGCAAAATTTTGCCCTGATACCAAACCACAAGCGATCGCGTTACGGTATTTGTCAGCAACAGATGCGATGCCCAAGCGAGTTCAGTTTTCACTTCATCTGGTAGCCCTGGTAACAGTTCAAAACCTTGCTCTCCGGTTAGAACAACAGTATCAGGCGATCGCGGCTGCACCTGCTGCCACAGTAATCCCGTCAAAATCAACACAGCACTGACAATCACCCCCAAAGCGTCTGAGCGGGCTTGGGAATCTGTGAGTTCAGGTGAGAGTAAACGGTTTACCAGCAGCAGGAAACCTGCTAATCCACCAACGACAAACGGCAGTTGTCGCAGTACATAGTTTTGATCAGGTTTAGCCATGTTAAACGCTCGTTAGTCATTGGTAACGGACAACTGACGAACGCTTTACTCCTCTCCCGGTTCAATAATCCGTTGGAACAAATAACCCGTACCTCTTGCTGTGAGAATCAACTCAGGATTACTGGGATCATCTTCCAACTTTGCCCGTAACCGTGAGATGTGGACATCCACAACACGGGTATCAACGTGGCGTTCCGGCGTGTATCCCCACACCTCTTGCAAAATTTCTGAACGAGAGAACGGTTCTCCAGAGCGGCTAACTAATAGCTCCAAGAGACTGAACTCCATACCCGTAAGCCGGATACGCTCATCTCCTTTGTAGACTTGCCGCTTGTTCGTATCAATTTTGATACTTGCAACATGGATAACGCCAGAACTAGGAATTCCAGATCCACCTACTTTATCAACCCGTCGCAGTACCGAACGAATCCGGGCTTCCAACTCTTTGGGAGAAAAGGGCTTGACAACATAGTCATCAGCTCCTAACTCTAATCCTGTGATTCGGTCGGCAACATCACCCAGAGCCGTTAGCATAATTATGGGGACATCAGATTCCTTACGCAATTCCTGGCAGACACCATAGCCGTCGAGCTTGGGCATCATTACATCCAAAACGACTAAATCAGGGTCAGCGTTCCGAAAGGTATCTAGGGCTTCTTCCCCATCAGCAGCGGTGACGACATCGTAGCCAATCATCGAAAGACGAGTTTCCAAGATGCGGCGGATACTGGCTTCGTCATCGACAACGAGGATTTTTTCCTTATGATTTTCCAAGTGACTCAATTCTCCTGAAAGAAGGTTAGTGAATTGTTAATTTATCAGTAGCTTATCTACTTAAATATTACGCTGTATCAAGGTTTTTTAAGGCATCAACGTTCCGTCTGCTCATTAGTTGAAGCTTTTCTTAATCTTTGTTGAAGCATTGAAAATTTTTAATAGTTTTTTACACGTTTAACTCAGGATGCCCAAGTCTAAATCTGTATATGTATGTAGTGCATGTGGAACCGAGTCCTCTCAATGGTTTGGTAAATGTTCAAATTGCGGCACTTATAACTCGTTGGAAGAAGAGATTGTCGCGCCAAATTCCCTTAACATCAGCCGAGGGGGATGGCAATCCAATACTCGTTCCAACAATAAGTCTGCTAGTAAAGGCCCAGCTCAACCGAGATCTTCCATCAAGTTCTCAGAAATTTCCAACAACGTCCAAATGCGCTTTGCCTCAGGCTACACTGAACTGGATCGGGTACTAGGTGGGGGTATCGTCCCTGGCTCTTTGGTGTTGATTGGCGGTGATCCAGGAATTGGGAAGTCAACGCTGTTGCTGCAAGTCGCAAATCAACTGTCTCAGAGACACCGCATCCTTTATGTCTGTGCAGAAGAGTCCGGACAACAGGTGAAGCTACGAGCCTCTCGCCTGGGTGTTGGGAGTCTGCCTGTTGAGGAGACGACTTCTAATGGTAGCTCTAAAAAGCGTGCTAAGTCTTCAGAATCAGAATCAGCAACTCAAGATGATGGTAATGGCACTCCAACCGATCCAAATCTCTATGTACTGCCAGAAACGGATTTAGAAGAAGTTCTCCGAGAATTGGAGTCATTAAAACCTCAGGTGGCGGTGATTGATAGTATCCAAACGCTGTATTTTGCGGCATTAACGTCTGCGCCTGGTTCTGTGGCACAGGTACGGGAATGTACTTCGGCGCTGATGCAGGTAGCCAAACGGGAGAATATCACACTGCTGATTGTTGGACACGTTACCAAGGAAGGTGCGATCGCAGGCCCAAGAGTTTTGGAACACTTAGTCGATACGGTACTGTATTTTGAAGGCGATCGCTTTGCTTCCCATCGCTTGCTGCGTTCCGTAAAAAACCGCTTTGGAGCAACGCACGAAATTGGCATTTTTGAAATGGTAGACAACGGCTTACAGGAGGTGTTAAATCCTTCCGAGCTGTTTTTAGGCAGTCGGGATGAAATGAGTCCCGGTACTGCCACGGTTGTCGCTTGTGAGGGAACTCGCCCAATTGTTGTAGAGTTACAAGCACTAGTGAGTCCTGCGAGTTATGGTTCACCTCGTCGCGCCGCTACTGGTGTTGATTACAATCGCTTGCAGCAGATTCTTGCTGTACTGGAAAAACGAGTTGGGATTCCTCTGTCGAAATTAGATGCTTATGTTGCCTCTGCTGGGGGTTTGGGGGTTGAAGAACCAGCGGCTGACTTAGGAATTGCGATCGCGGTTGTTGCCAGTTTTCGCGATCGCACTGTTGACCCCCGCACAGTTATGATTGGCGAAGTTGGCTTAGGTGGACAAGTGCGACTCGTCTCTCAAATGGAACTCCGCCTCAAAGAAGCCGCAAAATTGGGCTTTAAGCGAGCAATTATTCCCAAAGGACAAGCCTTACCGGATGTCGGTTTAGAAGTAATACCCGTAGCAAGAGTGCTAGATGCAATTATTGCTGCCTTACCTGGAGGACTGCGCCAGAACTTTGGGGATGACGATGATGATGACGAGATGATGGAAAACTGAATCACTAGTGCAGCGAGGCGGAAATAAGTGACCAGTTAAAAAAGGAAGCAAAAAGGG
>NZ_JCACKQ010000061.1:0-40447 GCF_059505465.1 Symplocastrum torsivum
AATAATTCGAGTTGCTGATTGGCTTGCTCTTGGTCAAACTCTAGAAAGGATTGCGTTGTGCTTCGATTCTGATTACTTGTACTTGTCATGGGCTGAACCTCGTTATTGTGTATAGCGGTGGCTCAGCTAGAGTGATTCTTCTTTATATACTTGAGTAGAGTTGCAGTTTGAAGACAGGGGAAATTATGAGTTATGGTGAAGATACTTTATTTTTGTCTTGGTGATAGCGATTGTCTTGCGCTAACAGCGCAACTTGGCTAATACAACTTCTCAAGTAATTAAAGGAATTAGCTCTCGCTGTTGCCTTTTACTTTTTGCTCGAAAATGCATACAAAGCTCCAACGCTTGTGATAAACTTAAAATCAAAGCGAAGGTCAGCTTTGTTTCAGATCCTTTGAAATGATTTCCCAGCCATTCCGTGAAATCTGAAACAAATATTGAAAATCCTTGTTTAATTTAGTTAGGCTATAGGCTTTCTCCTTTAGTCGAAAAACCAGATAACACGATTGTACATTGAGATACTGAGTTTTGATAACCAGTATCTTATTTTATTTTCGCTGTTTACGCCTCACCATCGCTAGACATGGAACCGATGTCTTTTTTAATAACAAACTAAAGTTCAATCTCTTTTGTGGCAAGGCTTTTGTGGCAATATAAAGCAAAACTATAAAACCCATTTTACAAAGGGTAGATAGAGGCATTGTTCGATTAACTTCCAGAGATTGTTGTTGATTATCGAACGTTTTCTTCCCCTTACTTGCTACTGGAGTTTAAACTCCAGTAGCAAGTAAGCAAGGTAGAAACCAACTCCGATTAATCCCGGCAATAATTGCCCGACATTAAGACGTTAATTGGAGTCGTACAGAGTAAGTTGATTTTGCTCACGGAAGCTCACGCTTCCTATCATCCCAAACCTACCCACTCCTGACCCGCTTTCTCTGCTGCATCAGCCGTGTAGTAGGTCTTGGTATGTCCGTATATGGAGCCATCACTGAGAATTCGGAACTGCTAGAGGCGATCGCAAAAAACAACAAGGATACCTATTGACGTGATGGTCGGTAAGTGGATTTTTGCGATTGGCATGGCGATCACCTCTTTTGATTAATTAATCAACCTAACGCTTTAGCAATCTCAGCCCCCAATCTGGCTAACGTTCTCTCACGCACAAAATCAGCCGCTGCTCGTGCTGATTCGGCAAGGATGGTATCAGTATTTGGAGTAAGTTTTAGTGCGCCACCTAGATAGCCTAAAGCCTTGCAATAGTAATCAGATAAGTTAGTTGCTGCCAGCCGCTTCACAACTTGGTAATCACCTCTACGAAAAGCTGAAAGTGCTTCACTGTGCAAATCAGATTCAGGCTCCCCCAATGTTGCCAAGATTGCATTAATGGCCTGATTTACACGCTCTAGATTGAGTTCAGTGTTGATTGTCGTAGTCATTGTTGTTAATCTTTCCAATTACTTCCAATTCTCAAAGTCTTCAGCTTCTACTTGATGGGCATAGAGCTTATCCCAGTTCCGAGCTAAATGCTCCCTGACGATACGCGATACGAAACCTATGGCATTATCCCGGTCGTAGAGGATGCCTACTCTGAGTAGAGCTAGGTTCTGTCTGCCAAGAGCAATGTAGTTTATTCCTTTCCTAATTGCATCAGGGGACAGTGCTACGTCTCTCAGTGGGTTAAGAGGGATGTCTTTGATTTCCTGCTTGTATTCCGGCAGGGCTTCTATTCCTTCCTCGACAACAGTCTCACCCCACTCCCTAAAAGGAATGGCTCTAGCATTTGCATCGATTCGAGCCAGCTCCAAGTAGTAATCCCTATTCCTGCTTAACCACCCCCTTACATACTGGGTAACCAAGGTTTTCTCTGAATCACCTGAGCAGTTCTTAAAGTCCTCAATCCTTTTAGAGTCTTGCGGCGAGACATAGTAATAGGTCAGGGTGAACTTTTCAGCCATTAAGTCAGATGTTTCTATAGTTTCACTCATTTTCTCATTTCTTCGCAGAGATATCTCTATAAAAATGTACTGTATTTCTATAAAACTGTGCTAAATATAAGTAAACGGTTCTGATGAGGTAGTCCCCCAACATCAGGGAACCGTGAATTACTGCGGTATGAACCTGCTCAATTGCCTTATGCACAGCGTTAAAGGAGACAAGAGATAAATGGGACTTTCTGTGACGCGGGGAAATCCTGAAACTAACGGGCTTGTGCCACCGCCGACAGAACCGCCCTACTCAGTTCAAGCGGAGGTGGTAGAGGACGTGTATGCAGTTAATACTGAATTCGAGGAGCCGCAGCCCTCCACACAAGCCGAATCTGAGGAGACAAAGGTAGAACTACGCCACCTCATCCCAGATACGGAGGAGGATTTTAAAGCAGGATTTCGGAAACTTCGAGAGCATGAGCATCAAGCTCTAGGCATTCCTAAGAATCGGGACTTGTACCGAACTCGTGAAGATGCCAGCAAGAATGTGTTCAAGATCTCAGCGGCAAGGGTAGGAGAACACATTAAAGAGCTAATGACCTTCAAGTTCCCCCCAGGTTATCTATGGGACTCTTATGGTCTGACTCCAGAGGGAGTGGCAGAAATCAAAACCAAGATTTTAAACACGGCTCGAACTACCTATCCCTCAGATGATTGGAGCAAATACAAGCGAGGCGACATTAAGAAAGTCGGCATCGCTAACCATCGTTACCCGTTGAGAGTCCGGTACTGGGAAGAGGTAGCTAAGCGCAGCCAAGAGTATCAATGTTGGTTTGAAACTCAAATACCAGAGGGGCAACCCGAACCGGAAGTCTGCGAGGCTGAATGGATTTTTGACTCAGAACCAGCCGAGGAAAGAGACGAAAGACACTCAAAGCTGCGATCGCAAATTGAGCTAGTCGGTCAAGCTACCTACCAACAGTTCGATAAATACTTTGACTCTCTTAAAGACAAGCTGCTCAAGCTTGCTGAGGACAAAGGCATAGAGACCCGCATTGCAGTAGATGAACGCTACGGCGAAGTAGCACTTAATCCAGAACTTACTACAGAGGACGACGAAGATTTATGACTAGTAGAGCTTTACCAACCAAGCAACGCATGACGCGCTTTGATAGCGGCAGCTCAATCAACATCTCACTCACTCCAGACATGGGAGTTAAGCCCAGCAAAAATCCCCTGATCGCTATAGACAACGGGAGCTTGTTTGAGAAAGTTGCAATGCTAGTTACCATTGGCGACGGGGTTGGCATCACCATTGAAAAGATGTTGAACCTGATTGCAGAGCAACCAAGGGGTAAAACAAGAGTTTCTTCATCCCGTGCCAGCAGTCCTGTTAAAGGAAACTTAGAAGTTACCTACAGGGGCAAGACCTTCACCACTGACATGAAAGGCGCAAGCCTAGGAGGTGTAAGCGGTTTACACGGCGACAAAATGGACAAATTGACCCTAAGAATTATCTTCGCTCTCACCCTAATGGGGTTAGGGAATGGGGAAGAAGTTGATTTATCTGTAACTACTTTCTTTACTGCTGGCAAATTCAAAGCGCAAGAGGCTTCTGCACTAAAACAGGTACAACGAGAGCTAACTTGGAGTACTCCACAAGGGCGGATGTCTAACATAATAAAGAGCTTGCAACTTCACCCGGAGGGCTATCACCTCGGCTTTTATCGCGCCCTATCAACCCCGGAAAATCCTGGAATTCAGGGAGTCTGGTCAGCGCGTTACGACATTGGGTATCGGACTTTTCTTCTTAACTTTGTTGACCCCTACGGATTCTTTGACGACAATCGAAGCCAAAGTTTTGATGGCAAAGGAACATCACTATTTTATGAATGGGTAGCCCAAGAAGCCGGGATAGATAACAGTGAAGACCCACAATTTATACAAGCTGTAAACAGCGGTGCTGAATTTTACCGACCCCAGGGAGCCTTCGAGGATACCCCTCTGGGTGAGGCAATTGAGACAGCAAAAGGCTGGTACATCGGAGAACTAGGCGAATTAATAGCTGATTATACACCGCCAGAAATTGAGAGTTCTTGCATCGGCGGCGGTGGCGCACACCTATTCGGCGCTGACCTATTAGACGAAATGAGAGGAAGCGATCGCTACATTGTGGATGAGCCAGACATTGCCAACGTGACCGCTCAACTTGTCCAGCTAGCAAAGCAAGTCTAACATCGCGGCGACCCAAAATGTTCACCTTAGTTTGTGCCCTCGGAGAGTCGAGGGCTTTTTTGTAATGCCCAATCGACCCAAGTTTATCAAATTCAACAAACTTCTCTCCCAGCGTGACCCCTCTGAAGAAGAAGCACAACGGCTTATCAAACTCAGGAAGGAGGTTAAACGTTTGAAGCGTCAGCGAATCATCGTTACCAGCGGCGCTTGCCTGATAACCGCCATCATCGTCTATCTACTCAGCAGGTAATCATGAGCAGTGTATCTATATCTATAGCAAACAAAATAGACAGGCTAGAGCGTGACCTACACGCGCTCAAAACTCGTAATCCTTGGCAGCTTGAGAAAGAGATTAACAATTTGCTCAAAGCTCTGAATGCTGAGCCAAGTTCAGACAGAGACTACCTTCGTGAGCGGTTGTTTACCATCGCCGCGACAGCGATACTTACTACTGGCGTAATGCGAAGTCTTGATTCATCACCCGTAGCGAGATTCTTTAGTAGCGAAAAATCTCAGATTCATACTGAGCAAGTGCAGCCAGGTTTAGACAAAGGTTTAGCTAAACCAGCACCACCCATAGCTAAACCAACAACTAAACCAGCTCCTAAACCGGAGACTAAACCTGTAGCCAAACAAGGAATTTCTCTAGAAAGATTGATGAAGGCGATCGCTACTCAGGAGTCAAACGAGAATCACACCGTCATCAATGGTGACTCTGGAGCCAGCGGTAAATGGCAAGTTATGCCAAGCAATATCCCTAGTTGGTCGAAAGCGGCTTTAGGTCGTGAGGTTAGTCATAGTCAATTCATGAATTCACCTCAGATTCAGCACGAGATTGTCAAACATCGCCTAGGGCTTTACCTAAACCAACAGTCTGAACCAGGGCGAAGCGAAGAAGAAATCATTAGGCGAGTTGCCAGCGCCTGGTACTCAGGACAACCTCGACTCTGGAACAACACGAAACCTCAGTACAGTAACGGGCGTAAATATCCCAGCATTGCCGAGTACACAGCTTCTATCTGGAATCGCTATTCTTCGGTCAACTCTGTCTCGAAATTTGCAGACACCAAAGCGATTATCGCCACCTGGGAGAAAAAGTGGCAGTCAGACCCAAAAACAGGAGATATGATAGCCGGATACGCAGTGTCATCGGCGCGAGGATGGCGAAAAGATTGGAAAGATGGGAAGCCGGAATATCACGGAAGTGTTGATTTAGCAGCACCTCTGGGTACTCCTTTATATGCGCTCGCAGATGGTCAAGTGAAATGTTTTCAAGATGCCTATGGAGGCGGAACCGTGGTTTCGTTTACTTCAAATTTATTTCCTGGTTTAGAATTTGAGCTTCTACACTTGAGCCGATGCACAAATAAACGATTCGTAAAGGAGAGTGAGGTCATCGGTTACATCGGAAGCACTGGAAATAGTACAGGTCCGCATCTACACCTACAAATCAATTCACTAATTTCAGGCAACTCGCTAAGAGTGCGAAGTGGATGGTTGTACTGGTTTGTTACAGGGAAGAAGCCATGAACAATCAACAATCCTGGGATTCCTATATTCAAGTTCGCGACTGGAGACGGAAGAAATGGCGTTTCAATTACACTAATATCTTAACCAGAGTGCTGAGGCTCAACAAGTAGAGAAAGGGCTTTCTCCATAAACTTCCCTAGCCAATAGCGATCGCACTTAATCTGTTCCCGTCCTCAGCAGTAGAAAGCTGCTGTTTGCGGTAAACTAACTACTTGGGTAAAATTATGCACAAAGGGAGATTTGTTCCCCTGGTCATCGTTAGCGTCACGATCTCTAACCCACAGATATCTAGAACGAATTAGCGGCTCGGTCACGGATCTCCGTGATGAAGGTAAAAGATGTGCCAAGTTTGGTACATCTTTCTAGAAGAATTTCTGCTGACGTAGAAACCAAAAGATTATTCGGGCGTTTCAGGTTTTGCTGTTCAGCATAGCTCCGCCTTGCTTCTTGACCGTTACGGTTGTTCTTCATCTTGTTCTTAAGGTTGCTCAAATAATAAAAGATCAACCATTAATTAACGTTATACCGTTGTTTTAGCAAGACTTCTAATTTCGGAGCCTGTTTTTAAGTACTTGTTGAGAATTAGAATCAGTAAACTAGCTGTAAAATATGCTGTAGTACGTTAGATAGTGATGATAAGTATAAATACATCACAGGTAGCTACGAGGTGAAAGGAAAGGTTATCAGTTGCTCAACTGTAGTAACAAATTTGTTACTACGCTAATGCCTTTAAGCGGAGTCTTAAGAAATATTCTTGATAAAGGTCTCATGCCTACAACGTCCCAAAAAGATAGAAAGCCGGGGTTTTAGTGACGTAGATTAAGTGACGAGTTGTTGGTACAGAGTTAGAGGCTGTAGTGCCATTTTTTAATAAGGTGCGAGACTATACCAGAAACGGGTCGTTTTAATGACACAGACCTAACTCTCGGCTTAGTTTTATCCCTTAGAAAATACTCAGTCCACGCCATTTGGCTTAGAAAATTAGGTGAATATACCAGGTGAGATTCAATGCCTTTTCGGTTAGCCTCGATAAGGACTATCTGGGAGACATTCCCGCCATGCCGACAACTGAATCGCTATCCACTGCTGTGCTTATCAAAGAAAGCCGAAAGCGCCTGGGGCTGACTTAATTGCAGTTTGCCAAAACACTGGGGATGTCCTTTCAGTCAGTGAACCGTAGGGAACGGGGCAAGACGAAGCCTTTGCCGATAGTTCTCAAGCAGATTGAGGTGATGGTGAAGGAGATGGGCGTTCGCGGGGAGGATTTGCTGGAGCAGTATTTTTTAAAGGATAAGAGTTAATGGCTTACTGCTTAATACGTGTTGGTTCCTACCCCAATGCTTTTGGTTTGGCGAAGTTGGCAATAGGGAGCAACTTGATCGTTATCCCCAAACTCGAAGTCAAAGGCGACCTGTCTGAGTCCCCTCCTGGAACGATAACAGCGATTGAACCTGGCTTCCTTACAGTTTCTACAGCAAGTAACGAGGTAGTGCTGTCCCAGGTGCTAACCATAGATGGTCAAGTGCTATCGATTCCAGATTTGGTCGAGAGATTTGGACTGCAAGTTGGGTATCGATTTAAGGACATTGAGCCAGATAGCGCGAAGCGTATTGAGAGGCTTGATGGATTAATCGCTAAGCACGAAGCTTTTTGGGTAGAGAAGCTGGCGACGTTACAGCCCATCACGGTTCCCTATGCAAATCGGACGGCATCACACTTGGAACAGAAGCAGTACACGAGTGTAAAGATGTTCATACCGCATGAGGTCACAACCCTCCTAAAGGAGCGCCAGCCGGAATGGAATCAAGGCGACTTTCTGTTTGCTGCATTTGCCACTTATCTAACCCGTATTGGAGGAACAGGATGTTTTGATATCGGATTTAGAGATGTTGAGCTGCAACGGGAGTTGAGAGGACTGGAAGACTTTTTTGCCTCAATTGTTCCTTGCCGCGTAGATATAGACTACGAGCAAAATTTTGAGGAAGTTTTTGAAGCTTTTAGGAAGCAAGTGGAGTTGACGAAACTTCAAAAGACTTATGGGCGTGATGTCGTAGCTAGGTATCCGGCTCTTCGTTCACTGTCTGAGCTGAGTCGTGAGTCGCTGTTTCCGGTGGTCGTAGAACGGGTAGAAAAACTAGACTATCACCAAGCTGGGTCTGGTAATGAGTTGACCTTGGTCATTCCGTCAGAGGGGAAAGAATGCTGTTGGCTCTATAACACCGAGGCATTAAATGGTGACAGCATTGTCAGGATTTTGGATCAGTTTACTACTTTTTTGCAAGGCATTGTAACTGACTCCAAAGAGCGCGTTGCCGCTCTGCCTGTGTTATCTGAGCCGGAGCGTCACAAAATTCTGATGGAGTGGAATGATACTCAGGCAGATTACCCCAAGGATAAGTGTATCCATCAGTTATTTGAGGAGCAGGTGGAGCTGACACCTGATGCCCTGTCGGTAGTTTATGAAGACAAACAGTTGAGCTATCGGGAACTGAATGCAAGAGCGAATCAGCTAGCGCACTACCTGCAAAAACTGGGGGTGGGACCGGAAGTTTTAGTGGGGATTTTCGTAGAGCGATCGCTTGAGATGATGGTGGGGCTTCTCGGTATTCTCAAAGCGGGTGGAGCCTACGTACCTCTAGATCCGGCATATCCGAAAGAACGTCTAGCGTTCATGCTGTCAGACTCACAGGTGTCAGTGCTATTGACCCAAGAAAAGTTGCTAGCTGGATTGCCTGAGCAGGGTGCGGAGGCGATCTGCTTGGATACAGACTGGGGCGTAATTTCTCAGGAGAGTGAGGACAATCTCAACAGCAGGGTTAATCCCACCAACTTGGCCTATATAATTTACACCTCTGGGTCAACCGGGAAACCAAAGGGAACGATGATTGTCCACCAAGGACTGGTCAATTATCTTAGCTGGTGCATAAAAGCGTATGCAGTAGCCGATGGGGTTGGTTCTCCGGTTCATTCTTCGATTGGGTTCGACGCGACCATTACCAGCTTATTCTCTCCCCTATTGGTGGGACAGAGTGTAGTCTTCCTCCCGGAGAAGCAGGAGATAGAGGCTCTTAGTGCCGTCTTGTGTTCTCAAAGTAATTTTAGCCTCGTCAAAATCACCCCAGCCCATCTAGCACTACTCAGTGAGTTATTACCCAGTAAGCAGGCGGCGGGTCAGACAAGAGCCTTAATTATCGGTGGCGAGGCTCTGTCGAAAAAGAGCATTTCATTCTGGCAGACTCACGCACCTGAAACTAGACTAGTCAACGAATACGGTCCAACAGAAACGGTTGTTGGATGCTGTATCTATGAGGTTCCGACTCAGACCTCCCTATCAGGTCTGGTTCCAATTGGTCGTCCTATTGCCAATACTCAGCTTTATATATTGGATCAGTCTCTCCAACCCATCCCCATCGGGGTCGTGGGTGAACTGCACATCGGTGGCGATGGCTTAGCGCGGGGCTATCTCAACCGAACGGAGTTGACAACCCAGAAGTTCATCCCCAACCCCTTTAGTGATGAACCCGGATCACGTCTGTACAAAACTGGAGACTTAGCCCGCTATTTACCGGACGGTAACATCGAGTTTCTCGGTCGCATCGATAATCAGGTAAAAATTCGTGGCTTCCGCATCGAGCTGGGCGAGATTGAGGCAGTGCTGAGGCAAAACCGGGCTGTGCAGGATGCCTTAGTTATAGACCAGGAGTACGGCCCTGGTGACAAGCGCTTAGTAGCCTATGTGGTTCCCAGTCAGGAGCAAGTCCTGCCAGCCAGTGAACTGCGTCGCTACCTAAAGCAGAAACTGCCCGACCACATGGTGCCTTCGGCATTTGTGCTGCTGGAAGCGCTGCCGCTGACACCCAACGGTAAGGTGGATCGCCGCGCTCTGCCAGTGCCGGACCCCACCAGATCCGATCTGGAAGAAGATTTTGTGGCTCCTCACACGCCCGTTGAAAAAATGCTGGCAGAAATCTGGGCTGAAGTGCTCGGCATCGAGCGAGTCGGCATCCACAACAAGTTCTTGGAATTGGGCGGACATTCCTTACTCGCTATCAGGATTGTAAGTCGATTGCGTGACACCTTAAAGGTGGAGTTACCTATAAGTAGCCTGTTTGCATCTCCAACTGTAGCCGAACTAGCCAAGCGCATCGAGGCAAGTCATCAGGAAAAGCCTTTCTTGCAAGCTCCCCCCATCCGACCCGTTTCCAGGAACCAAAACTTGCCACTCTCGTGGAACCAGCAGCGACTGTGGTTCCTCGCACAATTAGAACCCAATAGTCCTGTTTATAATGAACCCTTCACCATTCGCTTTGGGGGTGCTATAGACGTAGATGCACTCTCAAAAGCCCTCAATGAAATCATCAAACGTCACGAAAGCCTGCGCGAGCGCTTCATCACGATAGATGGCCAACCCGTTCAGGTGATCGATCCACCCTCTACTTTCAACCTAGCCGTAGTGGATCTCCGACAATTCCCAGAAGACCAACGGGAAGCCGAAGCTTTGCGGTTGGCAATTAGGGAGTCTAAGCAGCTGTTTGACCTAACTTCTGGGCCACTGCTGCGAGCTACGTTGATGCAACTGGCAGATCAGGACTACAGGTTATTCCTGACCGTTCATCACATCGTTATTGATGGTGTTTCGATCTACAGCGTGTTTGTTCCAGAACTCGCAGCACTCTACGAAGCTTTCTCTACCGCCAAACCCTCCCCACTTGCAGAACTGCCCATACAATACGCTGACTTTACCCTCTGGCAACGACAATGGCTGGCTGGAGAGATTCTGGAAAGTCAATTAAACTACTGGAAACAGCAGCTACGGGGCGACCTGCCTGTACTACAGCTGCCTTATGACCGTCCGCGACCCGCCGTTCAGACTTTCCGAGGTGCAAGGCAATGTCTGACACTATCCAAAGACCTGACCTCGTCGCTCAAAGCTCTCTCGCGACAAGAGGGAGTCACGCTATTCATGACGCTGCTGGCCGCGTTCAAAACCTTGCTCTATCGCTACACAGAGCAGGAAGATATTGTGGTGGGCACTGTCAGCGCAGGTCGCAACAGACCGGAGATTGAAGGGCTAATCGGGTTTTTCCTCAACACTCTAGTGTTGCGTACTGATATGTCAGGTTCCCCTAGTTTTCGACAGCTACTGGGACGAGTGCGGGAAATAACACTAGGGGCTTATGGCCATGAAGACTTGCCTTTTGAGAAGCTAATACAGACACTCCAACCCGATCGCAATCTAAGCCATAACCCCCTGTTTCAAGTGGCGTTTGTTTTGGAACCTCCAATGCCATCTTTGAATTGTGGCTGGACTATGAGTCAGCTGGATATCCAAACCGATACGGCGAAGCTCGATCTGACCCTCGAACTAGACGAAAGACCGGAAGGGATTATTGGTCGCTTTGAATACAACACGGATTTGTTTGACGCCAGCACTATCTCACGGATGATCGACCACTTTCAGACTTTACTCGAAGGGATTGTGGCTGACCCGGACAAGCGCCTCTGGGAATTACCGCTCTTGACGGTAGCCCAACAGCAGCAACTAATGGCGTTGAATAACACAAAAGCGGATTATCCTTTGGAGGCGTGCATCCACCAACTGTTTGAGGCGCAGGTGGAGCGCACACCCGATGCCGTCGCGGTGGTCTTTGAAGGGGAACAGCTAACCTACCTCCAGTTGAATCAACGGGCGAATCAACTAGCACACCACCTGCAAAAATTGGGTGTCGAGCCAGAGATGCTGGTCGGAATTTGTGTAGAGCGATCGCTAGAGATGGTCGTAGGACTCCTAGGCATTCTCAAGGCTGGTGGGGCTTATTTGCCGTTAGACCCATCGTATCCTCAGGAGCGTCTAGCCTTCATGCTGGAAGATGCCCAGGTGTCGGTGCTGTTAACCCAACAGAAGCTAGTGGCAGATCTTCCTGAGTACGGAGGGCACCGTTTCTGCTTGGACACTGAGTGGGAAGTACTCGCCCAAGAAAGCGAGGAAAAACCCCTCAGCAGCGTAACGACTGATAACCTCGCCTACACAATCTACACATCAGGTTCTACAGGGAAACCCAAAGGAGTGTTGGTAACCCATCAAAACCTAGTCCACTCCACCAGTGCTCGTATTTCTTATTACAGCGAACCCGTCACCAGTTTCCTATTACTTTCGTCGTTTGCCTTTGACAGTTCGATCGCGGGCATCTTTTGGACATTGTGCCAGGGAGGCATACTTGTACTACCACCAGCAAAGTTCCAACAAGAGCTATTACAGCTTACAAAGTTAATTGCTCAACATCATGTGTCGCATTTATTGAGTCTTCCATCTCTCTATAACCTGATTTTGGAGCAAGCGGAACCACAACAGCTCACTTGTCTTCGTACTGTTATTGTGGCAGGCGAACCGTGTTCCAGAGAGTTGGTTGAACACCATAGCAAGCTGCTGGCGAACACATCTTTGTTCAACGAATATGGTCCAACAGAAGGAACGGTTTGGAGCAGTGTATATCATTGTCAGCCTTCGGGAATCAGAACACAGGTTCCGATTGGTCGCCCCATTGCCAATATGCAGATCTATCTGCTGAATAAATATTTGAATCCTGTTCCTATAGGTGTACCAGGCGAAATTCACATCGGCGGCGCAGGCATCGCCCGAGGCTACCTCAACCGCCCGGAGTTAACCAACCAGAAGTTCATCCCCAACCCCTTTAGCGATGAACCTGGGCAACGCCTTTACAAAACTGGCGACTTAGCCCGCTACCTAAGCGACGGCAACATTGAGTTTCTCGGTCGCCTCGACCATCAGGTAAAGATTCGCGGCTTCCGCATCGAACTAGGCGAACTTGAGTCAACACTCTTGCAACACCCCAGCGTGCGAGAAACCGCAGTCATAGCCAGAGAAGATATCCCCAGCGATAAACGTCTAGTAGCCTACATCGTACCTAACCCAGAGCAGACACCCACTATTGATGGACTGCGCCGCTTCCTCAAGCAGAAACTGCCCGACTACATGGTGCCATCAGCCTTCGTACTGCTAAATACCCTGCCCCTAACCCCTAACGGCAAAGTAGACCGCCGCGCTCTACCAGTGCCTGACCAGTCACGACCAGACCAGTCAGTCAAGTTTATGGCTCCTCGCACCTCCATAGAGCAGCAGCTAGCTGATATCTGGGCTGAAGTCCTAAGACTGGAGCAGGTCGGCGTCCATGACAACTTTTTTGAATTGGGGGGACATTCCCTGCTGGCAACCCAAGTTATTTCTCGCTTGCGCCAAGCCTTCGGAGTGGAACTCCCCGTGCGTGCCTTATTTGAAGCACCTACTGTGGCTGACTTAGGCACTCGCCTTGAGACAGTTCGTTGGGCAGCGCAAGAGTTGCAAGCTCATAAGAGCGACACAATGGGCGATTATGAAGAGGGAGAACTATGAAAACGATTGATGAGTTTTTGTCTGAGCTTCGCTGTCTAGACGTGAAGTTATGGAACGAAGGCGATCGCTTGCGTTATAAAGCTCCCAAAGAAACACTGACACCCGCCCTGCGGCAAGAGCTAAAAGAGCGCAAAGCAGAAATCCTGGCATTTCTGCACAAGGCTAATGCGGCAACTAGTTCCAATCTTTCGCCCATATTGCCTGTCCCAAGGGACGGAAACCTCCCCCTCTCCTTTGCTCAAGCTAGACTCTGGTTCCTCGCTCAATTGGAACCAGACAGTCCTGCCTATAACATTCCTGCTGCCTTTCGCTTAACCGGTCTACTCAACGTGACCGCACTTTCGCAGAGCCTGAATGAAATTGTCCAACGCCATGAAGTCCTCAGAACCAGTTTTCCATCTGTGGATGGCCAACCTAAGCAAGTCATCTCCCCAGATACAGCTTTAACACTGCCAGTAATAGACCTGAGGGAACTTCCTCCAGACCAAGGGCTTTCTGAAGCTCAACTCCTTACCGCCGAGGAGGCTCAACAACCCTTCAACCTATCTACTGGGCCATTGTTTCGCGTCAAACTTCTGCGCTTGGAAGAAGCGGAACATATGCTGCTCGTGACCATGCACCACATTGTTTACGACGGCTGGTCTTACGATATTTTCTTACGGGAACTGGCAGCGCTCTACGATGCCTTCTCCAGTGGCAAGCCCTCACCCCTCCCTGAACTGCCCATCCAATATGCTGATTTTGCCCACTGGCAGCGCGAGTGGCTACAGGGTGAAGTCCTAGAGTCTCAGCGGGACTACTGGAAACAGCAGCTAAATGGCAACCTCCCCATACTACAACTGCTCACTGACTACCCGCGCCCACCAGTTCAGACCTATCAGGGTGGGTACCAATCTCTGGAATTACCCAAAAACCTAACCAAGGCACTCAAAGCCCTGAGCCAGCAGGAGCGGGTCACTCTGTTCATGACCCTGTTAGCAGCATTCCAGACATTCCTCTACCGCTATACCGGGCAAGAAGACATGATCGTAGGTACTCCCATCGCCGGTCGCAACCAGATGGAAGCCGAGGGTCTGATTGGATTTTTTGTTAATACCTTAGCCCTGCGTACCTACCTCACTGGCAACCCAAGTTTCCAAGAACTGCTCGGTCGAGTACGTGAGGTAGCTTTAGGAGCCTATGCCCACCAAGACCTACCCTTTGAAAAGCTCGTAGAAGAACTACAGCCCGAACGAGACCGAAGCCGCACGCCGTTGTTCCAAGTGATGTTCGTTCTACAGAACACTCCAACCTCCGCCTTAGAGTTACCAGGTCTGACCGTCAGCTCTCTGAACATTGACAGCAAAACGGCGAAGTTCGACCTAACCCTATTCATGATAGAGACAGCACAGGGACTGAGAGCCTCGTTGGAATACAACACCGACCTCTTCAACGCCGCCACCATTACTCGGATGCTGGGGAATTTCCAGACCTTACTGGAAGGTATCGTCGCCAACCCTCAACAGCGTCTCTCAGATTTACCACTGCTGACAGCAGCCGAACAACATCAGTTGCTGGTGGAATGGAACAACACCACAAAAGAATATCCCCAGGATAAATGTATCCATCAGTTGTTTGAAGCTCAGGTGGAGCAAGCACCCGATGCCGTAGCGGTGGTATTTGAAGGGGAACAGCTAACCTACAGAGAACTAAATGCAAGAGCGAATCAACTAGCGCACTACCTTCAAGTGCTGGGCGTTGGACCAGAAGTTTTGGTGGGTATCTGCGTGGAGCGCTCCCTAGAGATGCTGGTGGGACTGCTTGGCATCCTCAAAGCAGGTGGTGCTTACGTTCCACTCGACCCCGCGTATCCTCTAGAGCGCTTGGCTTTCATGCTAGAAGATGCCTCTGTGTCCGTACTACTTACCCAGGCGCGGTTAGTCGAGTCTCTTCCTCAACATCAAGTCCCACTCGTTTGTCTGGATGGGGACTGGGAGGTTATTGCCCAATACAGCGAGGAAAACCCCTTCAGCGGAGCGACACCCAAAAATTTGGCATACGTTATCTACACTTCAGGCTCGACAGGGAAACCAAAAGGGGTTCTGGTTGAACATCGAGGATTGTTGAATCTCGTCTTCTGGCATCGACGAACTTTTGCTGTGTCGCCAAAAGACCGGGCAACTCAATTAGCTGGGTCTGCATTTGACGCCTCAGTCTGGGAGTTGTGGCCTTATCTTAGTGCGGGAGCAAGTATTTACATTGCGAATGAACAGACCCGTGTTCTCCCTCAGCAGCTTCGAGATTGGCTAATAAAGAATGCAATCACCATCTCTTTTCTGCCAACACCACTGGCAGAGAGTATTCTGTCGTTGGATTGGTCTACTAATGTAGCTTTGCGAACTTTGCTAACTGGGGGGGACAAACTCCATAACTATCCTTTATCCTCCATTCCTTTTGAGCTGGTAAATAATTACGGACCAACTGAAAACACTGTCGTCACTACTTCCGGTTTAATTCCTGCTAAACCGCGAACCGATGTGGCTCCTCCGATTGGGCGACCAATTGCTAACACGAAGGTTTATTTGCTAGATGAAAAGTTGCAGCTAATACCCATTGGGATCCCTGGTGAACTATACGTCAGTGGTGAGGGTTTAGCCAGAGGCTACCTCAACCGCCCCGATTTGACTGCTCAGAAATTCATCGCTAACCCCTTTATCGACAATCCAAGCGTTAGCGGAGCAGCTCCGGAGAAGCTATCGGGGTGCGACAGCGCACTTTGCCTCTACAAAACTGGTGACTTAGCTCGCTATTTACCAAACGGTGACATTGAGTTCCTCGGTCGCATCGACGAGCAGGTGAAAATTCGCGGCTTCCGTATCGAACTGGGAGAAATTGAAGCGCTGCTGGTACAACACCCTGACCTGCGGGAGGTGGAGGTGATTGTCCGAGAAGACATTCCTGGCAACAAGTTCCTAGCGGCTTATGTTGTTCCTAAGTTAGAGACATCGCCTCCTACTAATAGGGAATTGCGTTCCTTCCTCAAAGCCAAGCTGCCAGATTACATGGTTCCCGGAGCCTTTGTCTTTTTGGAAGCAATGCCTCTAACTCCCAACGGGAAAATAGACCGCCGCGCCCTACCTATACCAGATAGTGCTCGGAGGGAACAGGAAGATAATTTTGTCGCACCAAGCACCCCTACTGAAGAAATCTTAGCGGCTATCTGGGCTGAAGTTTTGGGACGACAACAGGTCGGTATTAACGACAACTTCTTTGAATTGGGGGGGCACTCCATGCTGGCTGCACGCCTATTCGCACAAATCGAGAAGAAATTGGGCAGAAATCTCCCTCTAGCTAACCTCTTCCAAGCACCGACTATTAAGGAACTAGTTAGCCTTTTCAACCAACAAGACTATAGCTCAGAACAGAAGAAATCAACAATGCAGCTTGAGAGCGCAACTAACCTTCTGAATCAGTCGGGATTGTCAGCGCCTTGTTCCTCACTGATAGTGATTCAACCTAATGGTTCCAAACCGCCTCTATTCTGTATCCATGTCCTTGGCAGAGGTCTCAAATTCTACCGCCCTTTGGCACATCATTTGGGTCTAGAACAACCCCTTTATGGACTAGCCGCACAAATTATGGATAGAAAATATGCTCCCCAAAATCGGGTTGAAGACCTAGCCGCTCACTATATTAAAGAATTGCGGATTCTCCAGTCCGAGGGACCTTATTTTCTGGCTGGTGTGTCTTTTGGGGGCAGTGTGGCTTTTGAGATGGCTCAGCAGCTAGTCGCGCAAGGTCAAAAGGTAGCGCTGCTAGCCTTATTCGATACATACGCTTCAGAGGCAGTCAAACAAATATCAAGCGGTGAGCGGTTCTCTGCTCACTGGAATAACTTTTTAAAACTCGGACCCATCTATGTTTTAAAGAAGGCGAAGGATAACGTGAAGGGAAAAATCCAGAGTTTCAACGATAAGCTCAATCATAGCCTCAACGAGATTGGCTGCAAGTTTTACCTAGGTATCGGACGACCCTTGCCTGACAATCTTCAAGACTTCACTTTTCAACAGGAAAACAATCAGGCATCAAAAAACTATGTACCGCAAGTCTACCCTGGTCGAGTAACCCTCTTCCGGTCTAGAGATCAGATTATCGATATAAGCTCTTACCGTGACCCTCAATTGGGCTGGGGGGAACTTGCTACTGGAGGATTAGAGCGCCATGAGGTTCCTGGTACCCACCTTGGCATGTTACAAGAACCCCATGTACAAGTGTTAGCCGAAAAATTGAAAGCTTACTTAGATAAGGCTCAGGCAGAAACTCATTTGTGATCTGCCGCTATTGAGCTGTCCAAAAATAACTTCGGATTTTAGGGTGTATTTGTCAACCTCTTTCAACCTCCAAAACAATTGCCCAAAGCCAAGAAAAAGCATTGACTCACCTAATCAGAGCGCACAGCTCTTTGCGTTGCGCTGCTGTTGATGAAGGGTTAATCGAAACATTAGGAACCGGGAAATATGCGAATGTCGCCTAACCGGACAATCCCGACAAGGGAAAACGCTAAAACGCCTACTTGAAAGGACTTTTGCAAGTTTCTTTGGCGCTCACCACTGATATTACTCACAGAACTGCCCAGCCAGCGTGCCGATAAAGGCTTATCCGGTGTTCACGGGTCAGGTTTATCGGCTGGGCAATAATTGAGTTGACAGGAAAGGGGGTTATATGAAGCTAAATCAGTTGCTCGCTGTATTGCAATCTGTTAAAGCCAATGCCAATAAGGGTAAAACAGAGGTATCTCAACTGTGTCACAAGAGTGCATTGTTTCAAGGATTGAGCCGAACCTATCAGCCTAGAGAAGAGGATGGATTCGTCTATCCTCCTGAATCACAGAAACTGACGCTGAAGGCTGATGACTTGATCGAAAAGTTTGTGCAATCTTGTGCTGAATTTTTAGACCTAGCCGCTACTCAGGACTACGCTAATACAGAGGCTAGAGCCTCTGTGAGCGTGGAGGGACAGACTATTGTTTCAGATGTCCCTGTCTCCTATCTATTGTTTCTCGAAAAGCAGCTTCAGGATGTGAAGACATTCATTGCGTCGCTACCCGTACTTTCAATTGACAAAGACTGGCAGCATGACCCCAATCGAGGATGCTACGTCACCAATCCAAAAGAAACTGTGAAAACCAAAAAAATTACTGATTTTGTTGTTGCCTATGAAGCAACGGAACATCACCCTGCTCAAATTAAAGAAGTTTCCAAAGATGTTGTAGAAGGAACCTGGAGTTTAATTGAGTTCTCAGGCGCACTTCCTCAAGATCGGGTGAATCTAATGCTGCGTCGAGTGGATATGTTACAAAAAGCCGTGATTCAAGCTAGAGAAGAAGCCAATGGTAGGGAAGTGCAGCAGCGACAAGTTGCCAATGCAATATTTAGCTATCTATTTGCCGATTAGATTACACTGAATTTGGAGTACAAGTTCATTTTTAGCGAGTAGGGTATTTGCAGGTTCAAATCCTGCCCCCCAGTCTATCTGCTAGTTGATTTAGCCATTGATCTGGGGGTAGGCAAATGGTAAAGCCACCCTAGCGCCTTAAGCTCACAATAAAGCTCAAGCTATTGCTCCAAGCTGATGACTGAAAACTCGTTCCCTGTATCATTCTCTGTAGAACAAGGCTAGCGAGACGCCGGTTCAAATCCTGCCCTCTCCTTTGAGTGTGGGGAGGTAGTTTAGTGGAAAAACCTCACAGCATCAGATTGATTCTGCGGAAACTGGAAATCTCTTATACAGGCTCAGCGATCTAAATCTGCCCCGGTATTCAGGATACGAGTGCCGGGGTTTAAAATTGGGAGCAATCGAGTACTTCCTCCGGCATCGAGTGGCGCTCATTTTACTCTCCGCAAGGAGGCTTTCGTAATTTATTCCGGTGTAGCGGCAATTAACTAGAGAAACTTGCTCTCAATTACTCATTATTCAGACAACAAATCTTGAAGCTGAGACAGCAATTTTTCTACCTGCTGCCTGGTCTTAAAACTTTCTAAAGCCTTAGACTTCTTTGATAGTCTGTTAAGTTTCCCCAACTGTTTTCGGAGTTCCTCTGCTTCTGGCGGTGGCTGGAGCGAGTCAGGCGATTTCAACGCCTTAATCTTCTCTCGAATTTGGTTAAGAGATAGCCCTTGTGTAACCGCCTCTTCCAAGATCTGCTGCCTCAAGGACTCATCCTTGACTTGAGCAATTGCTCTCCCCTTAGTGTACTCAAGTTGACCAGAGCGCAAGACTTCCAAAACCTCTGATGGCAAATTCAGAATTGCCAACCGATTCTTAACGAATGACTCCCAACTCATCCGTCCTAAGCTGGTAAAAACCTCAACCACGGCTGACGAGTCCTCACTACCAATAACGTTATTGGTAGCCTTCCCCCCCACTTCAAATTCCAGGCGCCGCAGGAGAGAGATAACCTCTTTAACAGTCTTCTCTAGACGGAGCGCCAAAAGTCCTAAGATGCCTTCTGTCTCTTCTACTGGGTTAAGGTCTTCCCGTTGCAGGTTCTCGACTAGGGCGAATTGTCTAGCTTGGTCGTCTGACATTTCCCGAATCGTGACAGGGACTTCAGTTAATCCCATCGTCTCGGCTGCCCTGTACCGCCTCTCTCCGGCTACCAATTCAAAGCACTCACCTGCTAAGGGACGTACCAACAAAGGTTGGAGGATACCGTCACGTCTGACTGACTCCGCCAACCGCTGCATCTTCTCACGATCAAAGTACTTGCGTGGCTGAGATGGAGAGAGCGAGATTTTGTCGAGGGGGAGGTTTGTTGCCGCATTAGGAACGTCCTCTTCCAACTGGCTGACAATCCCGACCGACTTGGTATTCCTGAGATTTAGCCGGTCATCATCTGAGCGAGTCGAGCGCTTACGGGAGGTCATACTTCTTCCATTGCCTCCGCTAGCTCGTCAAACAAAGTGAGAATGGGCTGATTCCTACTGCTGCCAGAACACAGGGCTAGAGGTACTCCTTTCTTTGAAGCGAGTGCCAGAGACGTAGCGGTAGGGAGGGGAGAAAAGACTGGAGCTAGGGGTGATAACTGTTTTTGCATTGCCTCTAGAACTTGCCGATCAAGCGAGTTTCTGGAAGCGTACTTAGTAGGCACAAAGCCGGCTATTCGTAGAGATTTGTTCAGCCGAAGTTGAACTTTACTAATTGTTTTGAGAAGTGAATCCGTCCCTTTAAAAGCCTTGTATTGGGTTTCAATCGGTACTAGGACATGATTCGATGCCACTAAGCTAATCAAGCTTAATAGGCCTAGGCTGGGGGGACAATCAATCAAAATGAAATCGTATTGCTCTGTGACGAGAGCCAAGACTTCTTTAAGGCGCTCCTCCCTTTTTAAGGCAAGTACCAACTCCTGCTCACAATCCGCCAAAAGGATATTGGATGGGGCTAAATCCAGACCATCTAAGTCTTTCTCAATGGGCAGTGGCTCTTCCTTCGACAGGGCATCGTACATCGTCTTTTTCAGGTCAGGCGGCTCTAACCCCATAAAGGTGGTGAGAGAGGCTTGAGGGTCCATATCAACCAGGAGAACGCTATGCTTTCTGATGGCAAGGTGGTAGCCAAGATTGTGCGTCACCGTCGATTTGGAGACACCTCCAGCCTGATTGAAGATGGATATGACCTTTGCCACGAACGCCTACTCGGTTTCTGTTCTTAGCGTAAACAATAGCATTCCCTTTGCTCGGTTTTTCTATCTTCTAAAGCTGAGGAATCGACAAATTCTGCACAGCCTTGCGCTTGGTCTCCTCTCCCCTACGGTCATACTTAGCAGTAGTGAGGGGCGAAGCATGACCCGCAAGTTTCTGCACCGTGACAATATCCACCCCAGCTTCCAGCAAGTCAGAGCAGAACGTCCGGCGAAAATCATGGGGGGAGAACGACTCCAAACCAGCCATCTCACCCCGCTTCTGGAGTATCCGCCAAATAGCATCAGGATGCATGTGGTCTAGCTGCAAGCGACCTCCCTTACGGATTCGACAAAACAGCGCACCCGGTTCTCTTCCCCGAACTAATAGCCATCTTTCGACAAACGCGATCGCTGACCTCGGCAGATACACTCTACGGCTTTTGCCCCTCTTACTCTTGCGTACCTCCAACGCGCCTTCTGTGGGATTAAAGTCAGATAGCTCCAGCTTAACCAGTTCCGCCCGACGTATTCCTGTCCCTCGCAAAATCACGAGGATTGCGGCATCTCTAACATCAATGGCCCTTTGTGAGTCGCAAGTTTTCAAGAGCGCCGCGATTTCTGATTCGGTGAGGGCACGCCCCTTCGGTTCGCTTTGAGCACTAATGTTGGGCAAATCCACAGCTTTTGTGTAATCTGTTGCCTCCATCAAAGCCAGTCTATAAGCTTCCAGAAGAACTCGACGCAGGGCAGAAAGCATTTTGTTCGCTGTCACCGGTGCAAATTTTTCCATCAAAGCCACCCGCACTGCGGCAGTATGGTGATAGCGCAACTTTGACCAATCTAGGGTCAAGGCATCACACTCACCTGACGTTAGCAATTCGGCGATACAGTTAAGGGAGTAACGGATTGTCGCCTGTGACCCCTTCCCCAACCCCGATAAATAAACGGCTGCTGGATGCAGTATGAGTGGCACGGGTGCAGCAAGCTTCAGGTTATCCGGAGCCTGAGAGTCGGTTCGATGAGGGGTCATTACTCGTTCAAGAAAACGTTCTCACGACTTATACTCTCACCTTCTGTTGAGGTAGTAACGATTTCCTACTAATGAGGTAGGAACATTTCATCGTGATTTCATTTTTGGGTGGAAAACTGGGTAGTAAGTGCAGCAGCGCTGCCTTGAAACTTGCGTTCTCTCCAGTTAATAGGCAACGCCTCACGCTAATGGGGGGGTTCTTCAATGGGATACGAAAACTTTTAGCTATGCCGTTTATGCAACTTGTTTCTTTACTGCCTTTCTTTTGACATTACTTTAGCTCCTTCGGTACTTAAGGACATTCCCAATGATGCGTCAGTCTGACCGTTCCCAACTCCCTGCGCCGCTTGGTTGCGTTTCTTTTGCACTCCTGAGCCTTATCCTCCTGACGACTCCCGTAGCTGTTTTAGCTCACGGCGGTCATGGTAACGAATTTCAACACACAGATGAAGCGAGTCAAGCGACTGGTTCTATTCAAGTTGATGCCGAAATCGCAAAACGGCTGGGAATTAAAGTTGAGCCAGTCAAACGCCAGCAGCTAGTGGTTGGGATTAAAACTACAGGTCAGATTGAAACCCTGCCCAGTAAAAAAGTCGAGGTGACTGCACCAATTCCAGGGAAAGTTGCTGAGCTATTGGTGGAACCTGGTGCTTCTGTGAGAGCAGGTCAACCTGTCGCTGTCCTAGCTGCACCGGACTTAGTGGAACTGCGCGTCGAATCCCAGGAAAAACAAGCAGAGGCTCAAGCCGATTTACAGCAAGCTCAAGCGGACTTGAGACTAGCCGAACAAAATCTAGAGAGTCAACGTCAAATTGCCGCTGCTGAAATCGAACAAGCTCGCACTGAAGTTGAGGTAGCTCGCGAACAATATGACAAAGACCAAGGTTTGGTGAGTGCAGGAGCGCTGCCACGACGCCAGATGCTGGAATCGCGATCGCACCTGAGAGAAGGCGAGGCTCAACTCGTCAAGGCAGCGAGTAGCCGGGAAGTTCTGGAAGCAGAGAACCAACTCAAACGCGCCCAAGCTGCTGTTGAGGTAGCCCAGTCCCGTATCCGCCTGAGTGATACCGCCTATCAGACAAGGCTGCAACAATTGGGAACTCGTGCCAATGACAAAGGACTGGTGACGGTGACATCTCCCATCTCTGGCACAGTTAGCGATCGCGAAGTTACCCTCGGTCAAGCCTTCGAGGATGCGGGCGGCAAGCTGATGACGATTGTAAATGACAATCGTGTTTTTGCGACTGCGAATATCTACGAAAAAGATTTAGACAAAGTAAAGACGGGTCAACGGGTGAGTGTCAAGGTCAGTAGCTTGCCTAAGAGTACCTTCAGTGGACGGATTGCCATGATCGCTTCGGTGGTGGAAGGCGAAACGCGGGTGGTGCCAGTGAAAGCGGAACTCGACAACCCTGGCGGAGTACTCAAACCAGGGATGTTTGCCGAACTAGAAGTCCTAACAGATCGAACAGTGGCAGCTATCCTAGCCATTCCTACTTCAGCCGTGGTTGAGGCGAACGGCAAGAAACAAGTCTATCTCCAAAATGGCAATGCCTATCAGCCTGTTGAAGTCACGTTAGGTCAAACGTCAGCAGACATGGTTGAGGTGAAAACAGGTCTATTTGAGGGGGATTTGGTAGTTACCCAGCGTGCGCCTCAACTTTATGCTCAATCATTGCGAGGTGGTAGCAGTGCTAATGCCGACGATGCACATGATCAGGCTCCTGCACCCTCTCAGGCGACTGATTCTAACAAGAGGGGTTCTGAGCTTCCTTGGTGGTTGGTCATTCCTACTGGGGGTGCGATCGCTGTTGGCACTTTTTTGGCTGGAGCTTCGTGGGCTGCACGTCGAACTCAGCGTCGGCTGCTGTCCGTAGGCAACATGGAGTACAACGCCCTTAGCTATGAAACAGAGCCTCATCTCAACAACTCCAAGCAGCCGATCGCGTCTCATTCTAGCTCTCGTCTTGGGGAGCATGACGAGCCTCAAGAACCGCGCTCTTAAACGAGTGATGAGTTTTGAATTAAAAAAGCTCCTTAACTCAAAAGTATATTTTTAGCTAATACTTAAAGATGCTGAGCGCTATTATCAAATGGGCGATCGCTAAACGCTGGCTGGTCATCCTCGGTACAATTGTTGTTACCTTTTGGATATTTCGCACGATCATCCAGATGCCGCTGGATGTCTTCCCTAGCTTTGCCCCTCCCCAAGTTGAAATTCAAACCGAAGCCCCCGGACTTGCGCCAGAAGAATTGGAATCTCTGGTAACTTTACCGATTGAGAGTGCGATTAACGGGACACCAGGAGTGACAGCGGTACGCTCTTCTAGTGCTGCGGGGATTTCCGTTGTCAAAGTCATTTTTAACTGGGGAACCGATATTTATCAAGCTCGCCAGTTAGTAACAGAGCGACTACAGCAAGCGGCAAGTAAGCTTCCTGAAGGGGTGGAAACGCCACAAATTTCTCCGATTAGCTCCCCTGTCGGCACTGTACTCCAATATGCCTTCACCTCCCAAACAACGTCCCTAATGGAAGTGCGGCGTATTGTTGATTGGCAAGTAACCAATCGTCTTTTGGCTGTTCCTGGGGTTAGTCAAGTGGTAGCGTATGGCGGCGATATCCGCCAGTATCAAGTATTAGTTGATCCAGAGAAACTAAAAGCCTTTAATGTCTCTCTAGAAGACGTTGTGGAAGCATCATCCGCTGCCAATGTTAATGCTCCGGGTGGCTATTTAATCACCCCTGACCGAGAAAAGCTAATCCGGGGTATTGGGCGGATTGAATCGATCGAAGACTTACAGCAATCGGTAATTACGGCTCGCGATGGTAAGCCTGTCAACATAGCAGATGTCGCTGACGTACAAATTGGTGCAGAACTCAAACGCGGCGATGGCAGCTTTAACGGTCAAAAGGCAATTATCGTGATGATTAATAAACAGCCTCTTGCCGATACTCCCACTGTCACCCGTGCGATTGAAGCGGCAATGGAAGAGGTGAGAGCAGGCTTACCTAAAGATATAAAAGTTACTGCTACATTCCGTCAGGAAAACTACATCGATTCTTCTATTGAGAATGTGAGGGAGGCTTTAGTTGAAGGCAGCATTATTGTTGCCCTTATCCTTATCCCATTTTTGATGAATTGGCGAAACCTTGCTATTTGTCTAACGGCTCTTCCCTTGTCTTTGCTAATCGGAGTCCTACTCCTCAATTGGCTGGGACAAGGTTTGAATACGATGACTTTAGGAGGATTAGCAGTAGCCATTGGTTCAGCCGTTGATGATGCGATTGTAGACGCGGAGAATGTCTTCCGTTCTCTACGGGAAAATAAATATTCTCCCAACCCCCGTCCCGTTTTGGATGTTGTATTTGAAGGTTGCCAAGAGGTACGCGACTCAGTGTTCGGAGCCACCATCATTACAATCGTTGTCTTCTCCCCAATTTTCGCTTTGACTGGCGTAGAAGGTAGCATTTTTATTCCAATGGGGTTGGGCTATATGGCGGCAGTTATTGCTTCTAGCGTGACGGCTTTAACAGTGACTCCGGCTTTATGCGCCATCTTACTACCTCACGGTCGCTTGCCAGAACGGGAACCTTGGGTAGCGAGATTTTTTAAGCGGCTTTATCATCCCCTTTTAACGTTTTCTCTGCGTTGTTCTGGAATCATCTTGAGCCTCGCTATTGCTAGTTTTGTGGCGGCAATTGTTATTGTTCCTTCGTTTGGACGGGTGTTTTTACCAGAGTTTCAGGAGCAAACTTTGGTGAATACCGTGCTGCTATATCCTGGTGTCTCTCTAGAGACTACCAATAGCGCTGGAGGAGCAATTCAAGAGGCACTTAAGGGTGACCCCAGATTTCCCTACGTGCAGTTGCGATCGGGACGTGCGCCAGGGGATGCTGATGCAGGGGGGGTCAATTTGGGGCATTTGGACATCGAGTTGAGCGAAGCCGGAATGGAAAACCGGGAGGAAACGATTGAGAAGCTACGGGAGGAATTTGCCAAATTACCAGGGGTTGCGCCTAATATTGGGGGGTTTATCTCTCACCGGATGGATGAAGTTTTGTCTGGAGTCAGAAGTGCGATCGCCGTTAAAATTTTCGGACCCGATTTAGAACAACTTCGCATCATTGGGCAACAAGTTAATGATGTGATGAAAACGGTTGAGGGAATCGTAGATTTACAACTCGAACCCCAAGTGCCAATTGAACAGATCCAAATCAAATTTGACCGAGCTGCTGCTTCTCGATATGGTCTTCAGGTCGGACAACTTTCTGAAATTATTGAAACAGCACTTAATGGGCGAGTCGTGTCCCAAGTCTTAGAAAAGCAACAAACCTTCGACCTCGTGGTGTGGTTAAAGCCAGATGCTCGTCAAAATCTGGATGCCATTCGCAATTTACTAGTTGATACTCCAAACAATCAAAAAATTCCTTTAGCCCAAGTTGCAATAATTGATAATGGCACGGGTCCGAATACCATCAACCGCGAGAATGTTTCCCGATTGATTGTTGTGGCGGCTAATGCGAAGGGGAGAGATTTGCGTTCTGTTGTGAATGAAATTCAAGACAAAGTTAAGCAACAAGTGCAAGTTCCAGCTGGTTACTATATCCAGTATGCGGGACAATTTGAAGCCCAAGAACGAGCCACCCAGAATATGTTAATTTCCAGTGCCATAGCCTTTGTCGTCATTACAGTAATCATGTACCTTTCTGTTAAATCTATTCCCTCTACCGCCGCGATCATGATTAATTTGCCTTTAGCTTTGGTAGGGGGAGTATTTTCGGTCGCTTTGACTGGAGGCATCGTTTCCATCGCCTCTCTAGTTGGCTTTATTACCTTGTTTGGGGTTGCCACCCGTAATGGACTGCTACTGGTGGACAATTACAATACTAAGTTTGCAGAAGGGATGCCCTTTAAAGAAGTTCTGATTTCTGGGTCGATGGAACGGCTCAACGCCATCCTGATGACGGCTTTCACCTCTGCACTGGGTTTAGCACCCCTGGTAGTAGAGGGTGGACCAGGGAAGGAAATTCTGCAACCACTTTCTATAGTGGTGCTGGGTGGGTTGTTTACTTCTACAGCATTAACGCTAATGGTATTACCAGCGTTGTACGCCAAGTTTGGGAAATTCTTAGTGCCTAAACAAATACCGTCAGTTTCTAACAATGGAAAGGTAGTCAAAGCCGTCTTTGAGAGGTAATTGTCTTGCCCTCATTTGCCAGGATTTATGAGCAGGTTATGCAAATTTCTTGAATGACTGGCTTGACTCTCCACTTGACTAGAGAGTCTAGTATGGCTTTAGTTCGCTAAGAATTTGTAAATTCACACAAGCACGGAGAGTAAAAGATGAGCCTGACTACACGAGCTAAAACAGTATTGAGTGGTGCGATCGCTTGTATGGCATTGCTAACGTTGACAGCGAGTCCAACGCTAGCAGACACTCACAATGAGACCGTGACACCTACTACAGCCTCCAGTACCAATGAGGCAAAACTGGCTCAAGAGCAGACGGGCCAAACAACGGCGCAAACGAACCAGACGCCACAGCAACCAAACCAAACGGTATGTAGCTGTTGCAAAAACATGATGAACAATATGCCGGGAATGATGGGTGGACAGAGCAATCAATCCAGATAGGACTTTCTCCTTTTACCCTTTGAAATTTCATCCGGGTTTCATTTTCGGGTGTCACTCTAAGGAGAGTTGATGTGATTTAACGCTGTTGCTGAAAAGGATTGAAGGGGTATGAGTACAGAAAGTGAGCTTTGCTGCCCCCTAATGCGTGTAGATTCCCTTATGAATTTTTAGCAGGGGGATAGGCTCGAATTACCAAACAGCGGCACCATCTCTGTTTTGAGTTAGTGCTGCTATTTTCTTATGGAAAAAGAAACTTGCAATTGTTTAGTGTCAGGAACCAAAAGTATGAAATCTCTCAAGTTTATGTTGATTGCTCTAGGCAGTGTGAGCCTGATTTTTCTGGGAGCTTGTGGTAACAACAATCAAGCCACAAACTCAGATAGTAGCCCGACAACTACCCAACCCGCTGAATCAACAGTACAACCAACTGATGCCGCTAAAGCAGGATCGTCCAGTCATGCAGCCAAACCCCTAGCAGGCGGTCAAGTTGTTGAGTCAGGACCCTACCATTTGGAGTTTGTCCCTGAGAAAGAAGATAACGGAACTCATTTAGATTTTTATTTGCAGAAAGGCGACAATCACGAAGCAATCCCTAATGCCAAAGTAACGGCTCAAGTTCAGCTACCTGATGGGACTCAAAAGACCCTTCCCCTTACCTATGACGCTGAAGGGAAACACTACGCAGCTTTACTTCCCGGAAATGCATCGGGTCAGTATCAGGTAAAAGTCACTTCGGACATTGACGGACAAAAGGTAGATGGTCGTTTTAGTTTTAATCAATAACTATCGATTTTATGAGAGTTTTGCTAGTCGAAGATGAGCCTGATTTGGGTGCGGCTATCAAGCGAGTTCTGAATCAGAACAAGTATGTCGTTGACTGGGTTCTTGATGGGACAGAAGCTTGGAACTTTCTCGATGACCAAGCAACCCAGTATACGCTGGCGATTTTCGATTGGTTACTGCCAGGACTGTCAGGATTAGAGCTACTGCATAGACTGCGATCGCAGCACAGCCCTCTGCCAGTTTTGATGCTTACAGCCAAAGACCAAATGGAAGATAAGGTCGCTGGGCTAGATGCTGGCGCGGATGACTATCTGGTGAAACCGTTTGGGATGGCAGAACTGCTGGCACGTTTGCGGGCATTGCAGAGGCGATCGCCTCAACTCCAACCGCAACAGCTAACGGTTGGCACTCTTATTTTAGATTACGGTACCCGCACGGTTTGTTCTCAAAAGACCTTGAGTGAAAAGCAGATTATTTCCCTGACTACTAAGGAATTCCAACTGTTGGAGTACTTCATGAAGCACCCCAACCAGATTGTTACCAGTGACCAGATTCGGAATCAGCTTTGGGAAGTGAATGCAGAAGCGATTAGTAATGTAGTGGCAGCTCAAGTGCGTTTGTTGCGTCGCAAACTGGCTTCTTTTGGTTGGTCGAACTTGATTGAAACGTTGCATGGTATGGGATATCGCTTCAATCCAGATGCATCAAAATAAACTGTTTAACCGGACTCGCTGGCGATTGGCTCTTTGGTATGCAGGAGTCATGAGTTTTATATTGAGCGTGTCTGGACTCGGTGTCTACGAAGCGATCGCGCACGCCCATTGGGTAGCCTTAGACCGTGAGTTGGAGTCTGTAGCGGGGACGCTGCATGACAGTATTGAACTGAAATTGAACCAACCCGGACGCTTAGAGCCAATTGTAGAGGAGCTTTTACCCAATCTTTGTCATCGAGGCGATAACTGTATGACACAGCCGTTGAGTTCCTCTCGCCATGTTCTCAGCGCCGTTAACCAAGGCAACTACTATGTCCGTTTCTTTGATAGTTCAGGACAGTTGATTGCCATCGCGGGTGTTCATCCAGAGGGACTCCCCGAAGTATTAAACAAGGAACGCTGGCAAACTCTAGAAGATGGCAAAGGTAACGTTTATCACCAAATTTCTCTATCCCTGCATACTCGCTCCAATCGTGATTGGGGGTATTTTCAAGTAGGGCGGAGTCTTAAAGACTTCAACGACTACCTCAATAACGTGAAATGGATTTTGAAGTTGGGTAGCCCAACAACGTTGATTCTGGTAGGCATCTCCAGTTGGTGGTTAGCCGGGTTAGCGATGCAACCCATTTACAAATCCTACAGACAGATCCAACAGTTTACAGCGGATGCTGCCCACGAGCTTCGGACACCTCTAGCCGCAACACAGGCGACGGTAGAATCAGCACGCTCAATGCCTCAGTTGGATGAAAAAGAGGTGCAGGACATACTCGATACGATAGGACGTCAGAATCGGCGACTGAATCAGCTAGTTGCCGATTTGCTGCTGTTGGCTCGTCTGGAGCAACAAGCCGTGCCAAGGCGATGTCAGATGAGTTGCCTGAATGATCTTGTCAGCGATTTAGTAGAGGAATTTGCCGCGTTGGCACTCTCTAAATCAGTGGCGCTGACTTCTTTGGTACAGACACATAATCCACTGAACGTTGTGGGTGATGAAGAGCAACTTTATCGCCTAGTTTCTAACTTAATCGTTAATGCTATCCAATACACCCCTGCCGAGGGTCAGGTAACAGTTGTCTTAGATCGCAACGACCATCAAGCATTGATTCAAGTACGCGATACAGGCATTGGCATTGCGCCATCTGAGCAAACGCAGATTTTTGATCGCTTCTACCGAGTGAATAGCGATCGCTCTCGTGGCACAGGTGGGTCGGGATTGGGGCTTGCGATCGCAAAAGCACTTGTTCAAGCACACCAAGGTAGCATACAAGTGCTGAGTGAATCGGGCAAAGGTAGTACGTTCACCATTCGATTACCCTTGGGAGTTACATCGCCTGAAAGCGATCGCTCTAGCTTTCAATTCAAATGGCTGTATCGCCACCTATCCAAAAAGAAGTTTAGATTCAAAAGGTAGAGCCGTCAATTTAATCTCTCAAAAACGGAGGATTGCGGTACATTGGCAACCCGAAGCGACCTACTATCAGTGTCTACCACTTTGTCAAGGGTGAGTATCTGGTGACACAGTTCAGGGAAGGTGAGACAATCTCGTCACCCTCGTTCCCTGAGTTGAACTTGACGGTCGGGCAGGTTTTCCGGGCTGGGGAGTAACCTGGAGCGCTTAAGTTCCATTTGAACCCCCGAACAATTTGTCCTTTTTCACTCTGATTCTTTCGTACCCTCGCACCCCAGGCAAGATTGTCTGAATTAGAGAGATGTTTATCTGGGACACAAAAATCACGGGACTGAAGCTATTTCACTGATGTTATTTCGCCAAAATTATCAATGGTGACGTATTTCACACTAACTAATACCGATAATCTCACAGTACGCAACCTAGGACAATGGCTCTAATGACGTTATATCGTTGATAGGGCTAATTCCGAAAAAACAACTTATCGAGTACCGATTTTTCCGAGGTTATTGAGAACTAACCCAGAACTATTGAGATTGAATGATTTATCTTGCTAATAGTGTTGCTCAGGCTAATGTTCACCCACCAAAAGCGCTCGCATCCGAGCAGACACGACATTAGTGTCGCCGTTCGCCCCACAACTAACCTCTATTACTTTATAAATCGGGGAATTAGGCAGCGATTGAGTGGTTAATGCCTTTATTGCAACTCTCTGGTGCCTTGTTGCGGACAAGACTTGCCATCTCTAATAGATGACTCCAGCGCTTTTGCACCTGTTTCGGTGTAATTTTCAGCGCTTTAGCAATCTCAAAATCGCTATGGTTCGCCCGTTTGAGTGATAACAACTGCTGTTGCCTCGGGTCAAGTTGACCGACAAATGCCTCCCACTGCGGAGAGGAAAGTCCCAACTTCTGGTCAAGTTCTGCACCTAACCATTGGTGTACCAGTTGCCAGTGACTAGAGCGAGCGAATTTTTCCACATGGTATTTAAAACGCTGTTGCAGATAATCCCGTTGGCGTGGTGTTAAACCCAAGATGTCGTCGATTTCCGGGGCAGCCAAGTCTTGCAGCTTTAAGATTAAGTAATCCGCACAATCATTATGACCCTGAGACTCTAGGTATTGCACCAGCTCACCAATCACGCGCTCTCGCACAACCGTATCATGAGGGTCAAGAGTATCAGCAACTAGACGCTCTCGCACCTGCTGCATCACGGGTGAGCGGTTTTGCATCTGTGCTTCTTCACCTTTGGCAAACTCGGTCACCTGTTCAATGTCCATGACTGTATCGCTGGGTTGGCGTTTGGCAAAGCTTTTCGCTCTAAGTACCAGTAATTGCACAGCACCATAACCCGTCATCACTCGTCGCTTGGCGTATTGTTCAGTAAACGCCATGTATTCAGCGAGTTCGATTCTTGTACGCGGGGTGTAGTTGTCAGCTAAATAATTTTCCCGCCTCAAGGCTTTGAGGGAATCGGCGTAAAAGTCTTGCAAGAAGTCTTCAATTAAGAGGTATCGAGCCGCAAAGCTTAACTGCGCTCTTTCAGGTGCCACCTGACGATATATCATCACGCTGAGGTGGCTGTGCAGTTCCACACGACCTTGCTTTGAACCCAACTTATAGTACTCAATACACTTAGAGAGACGATGACGTGCCAAGGTTAACTCCCACGAACGAACGTCACCGCCGTTTTGGATGCGCTCACTCTTGGTACAAATCCGTTCGACTTCTACCACGATGCGGTTGATTACGAGAAGAGCGTTGCTGGGTAGGGAACCAAGCTGAAGTATCAGTTCTTCTTTTAATAGCTCACTCAACGCCATTGTGTCAGTAACAGTAGAATTTTCCGGAGCGTTGTCGGTTGAGAAAGAAGTTTGATGTAGGGAGTTGGTGGTGGTGGCGTTCACGGTAAAAGCTCGGCTCCTGGCTCGAATGACGGCGGTGATGACTCTTATAGAAGTTTGGTGTTGGGTTCACCTCCTTCCAGAGTCGTCAACAATTCGACTGTAAAGCGCAAGTGAGCGTCCGAGAGCTTGGCTTGTGCAGGCAAACCTTTATGGTTGTTTAACGGCTAATCGCCTTAGTTCGTTGACGGGAGTGTCGGCAACTCTTGAATGCATAGTGGAAAAGATTTGAGCGATTTTTAGGAGTCTGAGTAGAGGTCGGTGTGCTGAGTCAGTCAGGAGTGGACAATCCACAAATTGGACTGGATGAATCAGTTGGCTGTTTCATTTCAGCGGCATACCCCAAGGGAGATGAGTATTCCTTGAATTGCCGAGTACATTCACTACATTTGTCGTGAAGGTTTACCCCGTCAGTGAGAGATTTCATATTGGAGAGAGAACCCAATCCATTAGCTCACCCCTTGCTTTTTTGTAAATAGTCAGTTACATTTATTTACATAAACCCCTAACACACCAGGGCAACGAGGAAAACGACATGTTCACCACAGTTAACGAAGACGGTATCCTCAACAACTACGCTCCGAAAGTCGCTGTTTACACAGCCGAGTACCCAGCCGTATGGGAGCAGCGCCGCTACGCTCTACAAGGTGCGTTCGCTACTGTGTTCGTTGGCTTAATGATTGTGATTGCGTTTTCCGTTAGCTCTTTAGGCTAGTTCCTCCAGAGGGAAACCGCCTTGACAGCATTGTTCGATGAATTATTCTTATAATCTCCCCACCCCAGACGGTTACTGGGGTTTGTTTTTGAAGTCAATTCCAAAAAGCTTTTCTAAGAAGTACTTCTAGAGGTACCGACTGATTTCTCCTGATCTAACCACTGTGATAGCGAATAGGAGAGAGGTAGATGCACCCTGATGATTGCCTTCACCTTAAGCGTGAGGGCTTTTTGTTTTCTTGAACTCATGAAGCGCCGAGAAGCGATCGCACATTCTCAAACTTGCTTCCACCCCCGGCACTCTTTTTTAGACCACGGAAAACGCCTTTAATCCTAATCTGGCGGCACGATGTAACAATGCCGCCGCTGCCACGCTGCGGATACTCAACTGTATTAGAAACTAATACCTTTTAACAGGGCAGTGCCTCAAGTCAAGACACCTTATCAGCCAGACTTATCACTCTGATAAGGAACGCTATTGTTAACAATCTTTACAAAACTTAAACTTCCCGACTATTCTGAATACATCATCAAATTCCGACTACACAAGTCAACCGCACTTATAAAACAATGACAACCACACTACAAAGAGAGCGCAGTGCTTCCCAATGGGAACGCTTCTGCTCCTGGGTAACCTCAACCGACAACCGCCTCTATGTAGGCTGGTTCGGCGTGTTGATGATTCCAACACTGCTTGCCGCCACCACCTGCTTCATCATCGCTTTCATCGCTGCTCCTCCAGTAGACATCGATGGTATCCGCGAGCCTGTTGCTGGTTCCTTACTCTACGGAAACAACATCATCTCTGGTGCAGTAGTTCCTTCTTCTAACGCCATCGGCTTACACTTCTACCCAATCTGGGAAGCCGCTAGCTTAGATGAGTGGCTCTACAACGGTGGTCCATACCAGCTCGTAATCTTCCACTTCCTCATCGGCGTATTCTGCTACATGGGACGTGAGTGGGAACTCTCCTACCGTTTAGGGATGCGTCCTTGGATTGCCGTAGCCTACAGTGCGCCTGTAGCAGCAGCAACCGCCGTATTCCTCATCTACCCAATCGGACAAGGTTCCTTCTCTGATGGAATGCCCTTGGGAATCAGTGGAACATTCAACTTCATGTTCGTGTTCCAAGCTGAGCACAACATCCTGATGCACCCGTTCCACCAGTTAGGTGTAGCTGGAGTATTCGGGGGTTCACTCTTCAGTGCAATGCACGGAAGCTTGGTAACCAGCTCACTGGTACGTGAAACAACCGAAACCGAGTCACAGAACTACGGTTACAAGTTCGGACAAGAAGAAGAGACCTACAACATCGTTGCGGCTCACGGCTACTTCGGTCGTCTCATCTTCCAATACGCTTCATTCAACAACAGCCGCAGCTTGCACTTCTTCCTCGCGGCTTGGCCTGTCATCGGTATCTGGTTCACCGCGTTGGGCATCAGCACAATGGCGTTCAACCTGAACGGTTTCAACTTCAACCAGTCGGTCATTGACTCACAGGGTCGTGTGATTGGCACCTGGGCTGATGTGTTGAACCGCGCCAACCTGGGTATGGAAGTGATGCACGAGCGCAATGCTCACAACTTCCCCTTAGACCTAGCTGCTGGTGAGGCAACTCCTGTTGCTCTGACGGCTCCAGTTATCAATGGCTAATTCTTAAGCATCTAGCTTAATCAGAAGCGCCTCCTTTAAGGGGGCGCTTTTTGCATGACACTCCATCCTCAATAAAGATTCTTATTGCGTTCTAGTTGCGTGTGAACGGTGTGACAGTTGAGAGCTTACCCTCTTTTACCCTTTTGTACTGTGGCGACGGCTTCCCCATCCCAGACACAAAAATAATGAGCGACGACTCAGCACAAAAGAATTTAGGATGGTTCAGGTTAGCGAACACTTGTACTAACGTCGGTTAAGGCAGTAGACTGATTCTGAACCATTCGCTTCACTTGAAACCCGTGGTGCGCTCCTACAGAGTCCTGACTGACCGAGTAGTTCCAACTACAGAAGAAGAAAAAAGAGCTTGGGCGGAACGGATATTTCAGCGGCAACCAGCTCTGCTGGAATTACCTCTGATTCTCGTCCCAGAGTATTTTTTTCAGAGATATGAAGAATTTTTTCAAGAGTCGCCAATTGTAATAGCAGCCTTAAATGAATGGATGGCAAAAGCCACATTAGATGACTTGCGACTTTCGATTGAGCGACCCTGGATTCCCACATCCGAGATATACATCCCAGACACTCCGATTGGAAGAAGGTTTTTCAACATTGCCAACGCGTTCGGAGAAATTATTCCTTCCCTTAACATCATCCCCAAAAACCAGAATCAGGCTTACTGGCTCAAGACCGAGCATTACTACTGGCAGGCAAGAGGAGTCCTTTTGGCTTATAAGCTTTTTGGAGTGATTCCCAACCCAATCGAAGAACAAGGAGTTCTCGGACGTTACTTACCAAAAAACCTTATAGAAGACCTGGACTTACTCACAAATATGGACGTAGCTCAACTCAGACTGCTAGTTATGGGAGAGCGACACATCAAAAAGTGGACAGTTAAAAAAAAGATTCCCTACCCCTTTAACAACGCGCTCGAACTCTTCAGAGAAATTCAAAAGCAGAATTTCCTAGTGCTTTGGCAATTAGGTCCAATGAACTCAGAACCCTATTGGCTATCTAAGGCACAACAAAAAGATAACATCTCTGCGCGGATACGGCTTCTGGAAAAGACCAAGTGGCTACCAGGGAATTCCCTGAGACCGCCTTACCCACAGATGAAAAAAGACTATCTTAAATATTTGAAGAATGCTGGCTGGGAGGATAAGTGGCTCCTGCCCCTGCGAAAACTCTATGACAAAGAGCAACTTGGGGAAAAGCAACTCAGCCGTCGGTTCTCTGATTACATCAAGACTTTGAAAGCTGGGAAAGAATTACATGTCTCGACGTTCGAGTGGCGTGGAGGACAACCTTATAAGAAAAGGGCAAGTAACAAGGTGGAACGAGTTGAAGGAGTCATAGACCCACTCGGCTATATTCTTTGGCTCTGGGCTTAATATTTCTTTACAATTTCAAAAAAACCGCTTGACTAACTGTCCGGGTTGGTAGTGTCTATAGCACCTTTCTTTCTGTTGATAGACACCCGGACACCTTATGGCCAGTTTTCTCCTACCCAAAACACCATCAACTCTAGACCTTTTAAGAACTTACGGCTTCAACCAAATCTCCAAAAGCCAGAGTAGTGACCTGACAAAAAAGAGATTTGTCGCGTTTTACTCAAGAGTTTTTGCGAGGAATTTGTGCATCACCCTCTCCTCCTGGTGATGCACAAATTCTTGCTGCTCTTTTGTCAATAACTACCCACTAATTGAACTTAACAAATCATGACACAACTCCCACCGCCACGTGGCTTTAAACCAATAGATTCCGAGCCTTCAACAACTCCTAGGAAAAAAAAGTCTGTTGCCTATGGACGGGTTTCCTCTCGTGAACAAGCCTTTAATTCTCATGCCCTTGAACAGCAACTCACACGCCTGGAAAATGAAAAGCCTGATGTGATTATTTATGATGTTCAAAGTGGCAAAAAAGATGATCGCTCAGGGCTAATGGAGGTATTAGCCCTGATTCAAGGGGGTGAGGTTTCTGAAGTTATCATCACTCGCATCGACCGCTTAGGCAGACGTATTGCAATCATTCGCAAATGCGTGGATCTCCTCCAACAGTACGAGGTCAACCTGCGGGTGTTAGATCAAGACATCTGTTTAGGTAATGCCGGTGGACGGCTCATGCTCAATCTTTTAGCAAGTTTTGCTGAGATGGAGGTGGATCAACTCTCCGAGCGGGGTACACCACGGCAATCAGCACCGACGCAATCAACAGCTCGCTTCTTCTTGTATCCCTTTTGCCTACACCACGGTTAACGAACGCTATGCTCTGGATCGTACTCTGTTTCTTTGTCTGTTAGAGGAGCGTCCGGCTAACTACCAAGACTTTTACCAATTCGAGCTGGAGCCGTTACCAGGACTGTCTAAGGCACAACTTGGAGAGGACTGTATACGCCTTTTCTTGGAAACTCAAAGCGTTAGTAAAGCCGTTGGGCGCATTGCTAACAAATATGGTATCCAGCGCTCTAGAAGTAAGAAGAATGGTAATGACAAAATCTTCCACTGGAACCCGCTTGGTCTAAAACGTTGGTTAACAAATCCGGTTCTACAGGGACATACGGCTTACCAGAAGCGCCGGACGTTACCCGATGGGAGACGACAACACTTGCCGCCGGAGCAGTGGCAGATTGTCCGGGATACGCATCCCCAAGAGTGCTTACTTACGCCGGAACAGGCGGCGCAGATTCATCAAATCCTTGAGTTCACTGCCCGTCATGTTGGTGGAAACTTTTTCACGGCGGATTTAGAGAGTGTTGATAACTACCGAGAGTTTTCCTATCTTCGGAGTTTAGTTTTTTGTGCTGAGTGCCATGCCAAAGCAACCACAAAAACCAAGTACTACAAGGATGGTCAGCAAGTCTACCAATACTTCGCCTGCCGCAACGCACGAACAACTTGTAACAACTTGAAGGGCACTCGTAAACACCTGATTGAGGAGGAACTGAGCAAGTACTTTTTACAGCAGTCTCAGGTAATTGTCGTTGAACCAAATGACATGTCCCAAGTCGTTCCTCAGCACACTGAGAAACTCAAGCAACTGGAGGCGGATTTAGCCAGCTTGGAAAAGATGCAGATGCACTCGAACGAGTTAGAACGTCTCAAGGAAGATATCCGCCAACAAATTCAGGACGAGCTGAATCCTTTTTCCCAGCGCTCTTTGGAGCGTAAGACGGCTCAAGAAATTATCCAAGCTGGAAATAATTTAGCGGTTTGGAATCTGCTGAGTGCTGATGAAAGGATGGCGGTGATTCCCCGGTTGGTCGAGCGCATTACGGTCGCTAATGGACTTGTCAAATCAATTGAGTTAAAAGCCTAGCTCTGGAGGAGCATCCAATGATTAAATCCGATTTCGCTCTTATCAAGCTGCGGGCTGAGGTGGCTCTTCAGCAAGTGCTGGTTGAACATGGGCATCAACCAAGGGTTTACGGACGTGAATGTCCTTTTTGTCAGTCTACTGATTTCGTCAAGTGCGGTGTTGAAAATGGCAAACAGCGCTACGGTTGCTGTCGTTGCAAGCGTCGATTCCACGAACGTCCTGTGTTTAAGTGTGATTGTTTGGTGGTTGGGCAAGTTCCCAAGTGTCAGGATTGCCCGCAGTTCCAGTTTCATCTGCAAGCGGCTGAGCAACGGGTTAAGGAATTGGCTGATTGGAGTGTTGAACAACTGCAAGGTGTATTGCCTCAACCGCCTCAACCGAAATGACCGATTTTAAGGGGAGTTAGTTGACAAGGGGTTTGAGTGGTCATCACTTAGACCCCTTAGGAGTCACTGAAGTGACAATTGCACAAATTTAGGGAGATAATTAGTTGTTTTAAAAGAGTTTTTTCTATAAAGCCTTTGTATACTGATGGAGAAATTTTAGTCGTTAAGCTAAAGAACAGCTAAGAAAAGCTTGTTCTCTCAAGCATTCCCACGATCGACATGAAATGAAGTCAATGATCGGCTGCTTTTCCAGGGTCTTCTTCTACAACATCTACTAGTCTCATTACTGCGTAAGGACGGTAGACGACTCTGTACTCCTTTTTAGTAGAGAACTCTTTGGCAGCCTTTATAGGCTCTGTTGCCTCCTGAGCAATTAACTGCCGCTGCTGAGCCTTTTCAATCCGCGCAACAAAGATCTCAATGAAATCTATCAGCGGCATTTTCATTATTCTTGCGGTATCCCGTAACGTCTTGAGTGTGGGTGAGTTCTCCTCTCGAAACCAGTTGTTCCACTGGGTTTTGCCGATTCCTGTTTTTGCCTCTAAAGCCCGACAGCTAAGCATTAAGAACTCCTCTTTTGTCATGAACTCTCTCACTAATGACTCACTAATAAATGGTGTTTATGCCTTTATTGTTCTTATTTTACCTGTCCAAAACTTTATGGACTGTCCAAAGCTTTATGAACTACCAAAACTTTACGGTCTGTCCAAAACTTTATGGACTGTCCGTAAAGTTTTGGACAGTAGAATGATTGTTTTTTTTTGCACACTGTACCTTAAGAACAATGGGGTATGGAAAATCGACGTGAGAGCGCCTCTAGGTAGTGCTTGGAACGTCACCAGAACTTAGAGATAGTAAGGATTACAGGAATTAAGTTGAGTCAAAGAGCGAGGCGTTTTTGTAGAGCAAGTGTTACATAAGCTCGGTTACATAGCTATGTAACGCCCCAAAATTATCCGTTAAGGCGGATAAACTAAAGTTATGTCTGAAGCGGTTTCCAGTCTATGTAACACAGCCTTTTTTCTCAAGAGGTTGTCCAGTTTCGCCTAAAATAAGCTCATGTTCATAAACTAACCTCTTGCAAATGGCTAGGAAACAAGATTCTGGTGATTCAAGATACCGAAAAAAACCTTCTCACAAAGGCAAGAAAGGAAAGCGAGGCGAAGGATTAATTTATGACGAGAGAAAGCAAAAATTAAACCTAACAATTACCCCAACGGGAATTACTAGATTAGATGCCAAAGCCAAGGAGGAAGACTGTAGTATTTCGACCTTAATAGAGGAGTTTGCTAGAAGTCCTTTACTCGATAGTTTTCATATAGAAAATATTTTTTGGCTAAGGATGATTAGCCAATATCAAATTCATTATTTATTTGCAATCACAACTCGCTCTCCTCGAACTCGCCGAGGATGGAACGGAGCAGCGAGAGCCTCCCTCTCCAGAGTTCGTATAGTAACAGTGGCTACTCAAGCAGAACGAACGTCCTGAGATGGATAAAAAGTCTCCCCATTTTCGAGCGTGTAAAAGCCATTGCACTGGCACCACTGGGTAATAACCCAGGCTTCATCTGAAATCTCCCATTGATATTTGGGGTGTGGGTCATCCGCTTTATTGGTAATTCGTTGGTGTAGCTAATACTCAGTTATTAGTTAGTAGCAAAAGCTAGTTACAACTAATACCCAACACAAACATAAGTTTATGTGAGATGCACCTCCCAAACCCTAGGCGAACGCTTACCACAGGCAAATCGGCAAAATACCATATCTCGTATCTGCTGCTCTACAATCCCTTCGCCAAATTCGGCATGAGGTACTTTGTCACCTGGAGCAAAGACAACCTCTACCACTTCTGCCCCCGCTGTCGAAACTTCTGCCTGAGCCGCACCTGGAGCTAGAGAGAGCAAATTAAGTTGTTCAGTTTGCGTGATCGTCCTTAACTTCTCCCGCTCTCCTTGTGTCAGCAGGTTACGCCAAACCCAGTTGATATCAGTATACTGTCTGGGTCGCGTCGAGCCAGAGATTCGGCTACTGACCGCACAATCGGAGGAAGGTGCCGCCGAATCTCTACCGCTTGTGGTTCCAAGGGGACTGGGAGAGGTTCGCGTAATCAAATTGGTTTTCATTCAATTACCAACCTCAATCCA
>NZ_JCACKQ010000062.1:0-40042 GCF_059505465.1 Symplocastrum torsivum
GACGACGTCAAACCATCCTCGACTACTTGGCGCACGTCCGACTGCGATTGTCATAGTTTCAAATCCTCTTACATTAATGATTTACAAGGATTCCAATGTTGACACTTCCACACAATTGTGAATTGTGGAATTTTTGAGGACTCGGTTAGTATGACAAACTTCGCCTCAAAGGATGTGTCGAGCATCCTTACCACAAGCTAGCTTTCCGCTAGCAGTCACTTAATGTTTCTTAAAGTATCACATTTTTACGTTGTTATCCTGATAATCCCTGTTAAGGGGAAAAAGGCTTTTAGCGTCCAAATACAATAATAATGAATATTAGAGATTTTACAAAATGACACATATTTCCTCAGAATTTTTTTAGTTAAAGAGGAGAGTTTCCCATCTCGTACTCTACTGGTTGCTCAGAAATGTCATAGTAATGGCAGAGCATCTTTTCAAATCTTGAGATTGAGTGGGCAGGATTGTTTCATGACAGCATCGACAACCCAACAAGAGAACCGCGTAATCCGTCAACCAGTCTTAGGCTCTCGCCGTTTTAGTAACTACTGGTGGGCGACAATAGTCTCCATTGGGGGGACAGGGTTTCTCTTAGCGGGGCTTTCCAGTTACCTAAAAGTAAACTTGCTTCCGGCTGGTGATGCAACTCAGCTAGTCTTCATCCCACAGGGAATCGCTATGGGGTTCTACGGCGTTGTGGCTCTATTGCTAGCACTCTACTTATGGTTAGTTATCGTCTTGGATGTAGGTGGTGGTTACAATGAGTTCAACAAAGACACGGGTATGGTTCACATTTTTCGGTGGGGCTTTCCCGGTAAGAACCGTAAAATCGAGTTTAGCTGCCGTACACAAGATGTCCAGTCGATTCGAGTAGACATCAGAGAAGGGATTAACCCTCGCAATGCACTCTATCTTCGCGCTAAAGACCGCCGGGAAGTTCCTCTAACGCGCGTTGGACAACCACTCCCTTTATCAGAACTGGAAAATCAAGGAGCAGAACTTGCTCGTTTCTTTGGAGTTCCCCTTGAAGGCTTGTAACTAAATTCCGCCCTAGTAAGCACATATCTGCTTAAGATGATTCAGTAGCTATAGCTACAAGAACGGTAAATTTGAGATGCAGATAAAAATCCAGCGCTGGTTATCATTAGTTTTGGTTATTGTGGCTCTAGTTATAGGGGCATGTAGTAGGCAAGAGGCGGGTTCCCAAAGCTCGACAGACTCTTCAACCGCTGCAACGACTTCTACCCCCGTAGCTCAAGCTAGCAGTCCGCAGCTAAGTACCTTACCTAGACTAGAGGGAAAAGCAACGGTAGTGATGACAGTAAATGGCTCACCCATCACCATTGAAGTCAATGGAACAGACGCTCCGGTTACAGCCGGAAATTTTGTAGACCTTGTTCAACGCGGTGTCTACGATGGTCTTGTGTTTCATCGAGTTGTACGGGAGCCACAACCCTTTGTCGTTCAAGGTGGTGACCCTCAAGGAAAAGACTCAAGCTTTCCAGTTGAGGGTTTAGGGACAGGGAGTTTTATTGACCCAGACACCTCGCAAGCACGTTATGTCCCTCTAGAAATCAAGCCTGAGGGTGCAACAGAACCGATTTACAGCAAAACGCTTGAGAAGGCTGGTGTTTCTAAGCCTCCTGTGTTAAGGCATACTCGTGGTGCTGTAGCCATGGCTCGTTCATCGCCACCCGACTCAGCCTCTTCACAGTTCTACATCGCTCTAACAGAGTTGCCATTTTTGGACGGTAGTTATGCTGTATTTGGCTATGTCACCGAAGGCATGGACGTTGTAGACAAGATTCAGCAAGGCGATCGCATTGAGTCAGCTGAGGTCACGAAGGGCATTGAGAACCTTAAGAAGCCACAAACTTCCTCATAGGGATTCGAGGAATTAGCGTAGGGTTGGTGGAAGTTGTTGTTACTGGCATCGGTCTTGCCTCAGCTTTAGGTCGGCTAGAACCTAGCTGGCAGAGTCTTCTCAGAGGCAAGTCTGCCATTCAACAACACCAACCCTTTCCGGATTTTCCCTCCCGACCCTTAGCGCTAATCGGTCATACTCCAACATCATTGGAAACCCTGACTGAGCTAGTTGTGGCAGAGGCGCTTCAGGATGCTGGTTTAGTGCCGCCACTACCAGACTGTGGCATCGTGATTGGTTCAAGCCGAAGCTGTCAAGCCTCATGGGAGCAGTTGGCAAAGAAACTACAAACTGAGGACAAGGGACAAAGAGACTTTCAATACTCTTCTCAATTCCCAATTCCCAATTCCCAATTCCCAATTCCCAAATTGGAGCATTGGTTAGATACCCTTCCCCACTATGCTGCGATCGCTACCGCTCGTAAAGTTGGGTCAAGAGCCTCTGTACTGGCACCAATGGCAGCTTGTGCAACTGGAATTTGGGCGATCGCACAAGGCTTTGAACTCATCCAGAGTGGTCAATGCCAGCAGGTACTAGCCGGGGCTGTAGAAGCACCAATTACACCATTGACGTTAGCCGGATTTGACAAAATGGGCGCTCTGGCTCGGACTGGTTCCTATCCCTTTGACCAAAATCGGGAAGGGCTGGTACTGGGTGAAGGAGGAGCGGTACTGGTACTAGAGTCAGCTAAATCGGCAAGGGAACGGTCAGCATCCATTTATGGCAAGGTACTAGGATTTGGTTTGACCTGTGATGCCTATCATGTGAGTGCGCCTGAGCCAGGAAATAACACTGGACTAAGCAAGCGCGGTACGATGCCGGAGGCGGTTCCCAAAGCGACCATCGCATCCATCACCGCTGTTAAGCAATGTCTAGAACGTAGCCATCTTTCACCAACTGATATTGACTACATCCATGCTCACGGGACGGGCACCCAGCTTAACGATCACAATGAAGCCCAGTTAATCGAGTGGTTGTTTCCTCATCAGGTTCCGATTAGTTCTACCAAAGGAGCAACGGGTCATACCCTAGGTGCTTCTGGAGCATTGGGAGCCGCTTTTTGTCTAATGGCATTAAAGTATCAACAATTACCGCCCTGTGTAGGGTTGAAGGAACCAGCGTTTGATCTAGATTTTGTGACAACGCCTCGCCAAGCTGAGATAAATTCGGTACTTTGTTTTAGTTTTGGGTTTGGGGGTCAGAATACAGTAATGGCATTGAGTCAGATGCCCTGAGGAGGAAGATTAGTCTACATAAATCAAGTTTGCTTTACGTTCAATCCTTGACGCGGAAGAACAGGTCGTTTAGTAGGATAGATCTGACTTACAAGACCGATGACGATTAGGATTGAGAGGGAGCATTTGGGGCAAACGACACATCCATGAGCCAAACCGAACAAATTCTCTCCCAGTTACCGGGTAATGTCCTTGAGCAGCTTCGGGGTGTTGATCAACGTTATTGGGTGCTGCGAAACGAGACAGCACCACCACCACAGGTGATTAAAGAAAGCAATGAGCCTTTAGGGACTGTGGATTGGGATGTCGTCATTTGTGGTGGCACGTTAGGAATTCTTATTGCTGCGGCTTTACAAAAGCGAGGTTGGCGAGTTGCCTTACTCGAACGAGGAATTTTACGAGGTAGAGACCAAGAGTGGAATATCTCTCGTAAAGAGCTAGAGGTATTTTTGGAACTGGAATTACTCTCCGACGCTGAACTAGAAAAAGCGATCGCAACTGAATATAACCCCGCTCGAATTAGCTTCTTTGAAGGGCAGGATTTCTGGGTACGAGATGTTCTCAACATTGGAGTTGACCCAGTATTTCTTCTTGATACTCTAAAGACAAAGTTTCTCGACGCTGGGGGTCAGCTATTTGAAAAAACAGCTTTCAATGGTGCAGCGGTTCATCCTGATGGTGTTCTTGTTGAAGCGGCTAGTGGATTGAAGACACGCTTGCTCATCGACGCGATGGGCAGTTTTTCTCCAATTGTTCAACAAGCGCGTCTTGGGGAAAAACCAGAAGGTGTTTGCCTCGTTGTTGGTAGCTGCGCTCAAGGCTTTCCCAAGAATGAAACGGGCGATCTTCTTGTCTCATTCACACCAATCCAGAATCAGTGTCAATACTTCTGGGAAGCGTTTCCAGCACGGGATGGCAGAACGACTTATTTATTCACCTACCTAGATGCTCACCCAGAACGCCCTAGCTTAGAGTTTTTTTTTGAGGAATACTTGCGCCTTCTGCCAGAATACCAAGGCGTGGAGTTGTCACAAATTGAATGGAAGCGGGTACTGTTTGGCTTCTTTCCGTCTTACCGAAACTCGCCTATCAGGATGCCTTGGAATCGAATTTTGCCAGTAGGTGATAGTAGTGGTGGTCAATCACCCGTGAGCTTTGGTGGATTTGGTTCGATGGTAAGACATCTAAAGCGTCTCACCATAGGAATTGATGAGGCGTTGAACAGTGAAGCCTTCAGTCGCAATGCTCTTGCCCAGCTACAACCGTATCAACCCAATATTGCTGTCACATGGCTATTTCAACAAGCCATGAGCGTTGGTATCAACCAACAACTATCACCCAATCAAATCAATCAATTACTGACTGGAGTATTTCAGGCAATGGAGCAGTTAGGAGATGATGTACTACACCCTTTTTTACAAGATGTTGTGCAATTTTCCGGGTTGTCAAAAACGCTTTTGTTAACCTCACTGACTAAACCCAGACTTGTGTTGCCAGTGATTCCTCAAGTCGGGTTGACAACGCTTTTAGATTGGATAGTACACTATATCAATTTGGGTATTTATAGTGGCTTGTCTCCATTGGGACAGCTAATGAGTGGGTCATTAAAAACGCTACCGCCAATCCCACAATATTACTGCCGCCGTTGGCTCGAAGCATGGCACTATGGCTCTGGGGGTGACTACTGAAACATTGTGTAGGGAAGGTTCCGATTGCCTACCTTAGCTTTTATCAAATATGGCTGACTTGATCTAATGCTTGATACCTATTATCTAATACTGAATACCTAACATCCTCAATGAATTTATGGAAGCGCCTAGTTCTATCTCAGCGTAAGCTTAGCATCATTACAAAATTTACGTTTGCATTTATTGCCCTACTACTGCTGCTTGGTACGGTAGCCATCACGGGTTTAGTTTCACTAGATGCTGTACAAAGTGAGACAGAGGCAGTAATTGATACAGGAATTGAGGTACAGCGTCTAGTATTTAGAATGGACGCGGCTTTAAAAAATGCTCGGCAATTGGAAAGAGATTTCTTTGTCTTTTGGTCAAGTGAAGGTTTTGCTAAAGCGTTCGAGCGATATGTTCAGAAACACCGCAGCGAGATTAAAACCGTCCTTAACATCAGCAGTGAACTACAAAATCTACTTGAAAGTGACAATGTAAGTCCTGCTCTGCGCCGCAGTAACCCTGATGTTTTAGATTATGTGGCTTTAGTCGATCAGTATTCTAGTGATTTTGACAGAGCTGTTGGCTTAGTAGGCGAATTGGGGATGGCTGATGTTGGGAAAATTTCCGAGCTTGAGCAAAACGCTACAAGATTACGCGAAAGGCTTCAGCTAGCTAATACTCCAGAGTTGATGGTTTTGTATCTGGAAATGCGGTCTTTTGAGAAAGAATATCTCCTAACCCGTCAAGAGTCCATTATCAATTCAATTTATGAAGCGGCAAAACAGTTACGTAATGGTATTATTGCTAGCTCAAAGTTAGATATTACAGAGCGTCGTCTAGCTTTAGATGATTTAGATAAGTACGAAGTAATTGTTAAAGAGATTGTTGCTCTCAACCAACAAATTCTCAGTCAAATTCGTGAAAACATTGATATCAATTCTGCAAGGCTTACAGAGAATCTGGTTGGGGTAGCCAACGCAGAAGTTCAACGAGCACGAAGCGCGATCGCAAATAAAATCCATTGGGCAAGAGTTTTACTGTTTGCGGCAGTTTTGCTGGCATTACTTGTCGCCGCCGCCGTAGCAAGACAGTTTATGTCTGCCTTGAAGGCATGGGCACTGGAACAGCAAAAGTCAGAGCGTCTACTGCAGAATATCTTACCTGAGCCGATCGCACAGCGGTTGAAACAGGAAGAGACTACAATTGCTGATAGTTATGCCGAGGTAACGGTGATGTTTGCCGATATCGTCGGCTTTACGCAGCTTGCGGCAGAAACTCCTGCGATTGAACTGGTTGAAATCCTGAATGTGATTTTCTCAGAGTTTGACCAGCTCGCCGATGAACATGGTTTAGAAAAAATCAAAACGATAGGCGATGCCTATATGGTAGTCGGAGGGTTACCAAAACATATACCAAACCATGCTGAAGCGATCGCAGCAATGGCGCTAGATATGCAAACTAGAATTAACGAATTTTGTGCCGACACGGGTAAAGACCTTAGCATTCGCATTGGTATCAACACAGGCCCTGTGATTGCAGGTATTATTGGTACAAAAAAATTCATCTACGACCTGTGGGGTGATACGGTGAATATTGCTAGCCGTATGGAATCTCACGGGATTCCTGGTAGCATTCAGGTCACCGAAGCAACTTATAAGTGTTTACGAAAGCAGTTCCTCTTTGAGGAACGGGGGCTTGTCCAAGTGAAGGGACGGGGAAAGATGAATTGCTATCTGCTCATGGGTAAGAAAAGCTTTTAGGCGTTGGGAGGATGTCACGTTTTGTATACTGGCATTAATATTATTTGTGTTTTAACATGACCTCGAAAACTCGCTCGATTCAATTTTTTAAAGGGATTTCAGAAGAGTAACTAATTAATGAAAGTAGCAATTACTGGAGCAACTGGGTTTGTTGGTAGCCGTCTAGTGGAGCGTCTCCAGGAACAGGGACATCAGCCGCTCATCCTAACTCGTAACCGAACCACTGCCTTGAACGCCTTCCCAAACTTGGAAATCGTTGCCTATACCCCTACAAAATCAGGTTCTTGGCAACAAGCGATCGCAGGTTGTGACGCTGTGGTGAATCTTGCTGGAGAACCCATCGCCGAAAATCGCTGGACACCTAAGCACAAGCAGGAGATTCTTGAGAGTCGTCGCGTCGGTACGCAAAAAATTGTAGAAGCCATCACACTCGCTAACCCTAAACCCTCTGTGTTAATTAACACTTCAGCGATTGGCTACTACGGCACTAGTGAAACGGCTAGCTTTGACGAAACGAGTCCTGCTGGTAGCGACTTCCTTGCCGAAGTTTGTCAAGCCTGGGAAGCGGAAGCTCAAAAAGTTAAAGAAGCTGGGGTACGGTTGGTAATTCTGCGATCGGGGATTGTTTTGGGGAATGGAGGCGCACTGGCGAAGATGATACCTCCCTTCAAGCTCTTTGCGGGTGGTCCTCTCGGTACAGGAAAACAGTGGTTCTCCTGGATTCACCGGGAGGACATCGTCAACCTCATCCTGTTCGCCATTACTCAACCGGATGTTGAGGGTGTCTTCAATGCTACGGCGCCGAACCCAGTACGGATGTCAGAACTTTGTCAGGCGATTGGAGAAATTCTCAATCGTCCTTCTTGGTTACCAGTTCCCAGCTTTGTTCCAGAAGCTCTTTTAGGAGAAGGTGCTAAGGTCGTCTTGGAAGGTCAACAGGTGCTACCCAAAAGAACGATTAGTAAAGGCTTTGACTACCAATATCCAACCGTGAAGCAAGCACTCTCAGAAATCTTGACTTCTAGCTAGCACTCAACAATTAAGAGCCTGCTTGAATAGGGCGCTGGTAGCATTATTAGTAAGCTATTCCACATTTAACTGCTCCCGTCAAGACAGGCAAGATGCCCATCCCACAAGATTTTTGTCAACAATGCGCTTGTGCTTGCCTAGACATAGAGCAGCGTAGTAGGGTGCGTCACGACGCGCCCTACTACCAGCCTTTGATGTTTGATTCGCTCTGTCAGTTAAATGTACAAGACTTATTCGGGTCGGAGTGCAGTAACTTTACTTGGATCTGCCGAGACTTGCCCGACTTCTGCCTCATCTTGCACTCGCTGTAATCTAGCGCCTAACTGCCGTAGCTTCACCTCTAGATTGTCATAACCTCGATCCAAATGATGTAGCCCTTGAATCGACGTTTTTCCTTCTGCTGCTAGTCCTGCCAGCACTAATGCCGCAGAAGCTCGTAAGTCTGTTGCCACAACAGGGGCACCCGATAACCTTGGCACACCTCGAATAATCGCGTTGTTGCCTTTTACGCGAATATCCGCACCCATGCGATTGAGTTCTGCAACATGGCGTAGTCGGTTTTCAAACACTGTTTCAGTGATGACACTATCACCTTCGCTCTGCGCCAACAATGCCATGAACTGCGCCTGCATATCGGTGGGAAACCCTGGATAAGGCAAGGTTTCAATATCAGCGGCTCGTATCCTGCCAGGAACAATTCGTAAGCAGTTCGGTTCTTCAGTGATTACCCTGGAACCAATTTCATGCAGCTTGGCAATAACAGCCGTGAGATGATCTGGGACAACTGGGGAAAGAGAGAGTTCCGAGTTGGTAATTGCCCCAGCGACTAAGAACGTCCCTGCTTCAATTCGGTCAGGAATGATGGAGTAGTCTACCGAGTGTAAGCTGGGAACGCCGGAAATAATGATGGTGTTTGTGCCAGCACCACGAATCCTGGCTCCCATCGCACGACAAAAATTCGCCAAATCTACAACTTCCGGCTCTTGAGCAGCATTTTCAATGGTCGTTTCTCCTTCCGCCAAAGTTGCTGCCATCATTAGGGTTTCGGTTGCCCCTACGCTGGGGCAATCCAAATAAATTTTTGCCCCTTTCAACTTTTTGCTACCACTGCCACCCACGTAGGCGTGTACCATTCCGTGGTCAATCTGCACCTCGGCTCCCATGGCTTGTAAACCTCGAACGTGGAGGTCTACAGGTCTAGCACCAATAGCACAGCCACCGGGTAGGGGCACACGAGCAACTCCTAACCGCGCTAGCACTGGGCCAATCACAAAGAAACTCGCTCGTAGCTGACTGACCAACTCGTAGGGGGCTTTTGACTGTTCGAGGTGACGAGCATCGATGTCTAAGATGTCTCCCTTGCGTTCTAGTTTCACGCCAAGAGCCAAGAGAATCTGGCTCATACGCTTCACATCGACAAGAGACGGCACGTTGCGTAATCGGCAATCTTGGGGACAAAGCAATGCTCCTGCCATGATTGCCAAGGCAGAGTTTTTGGCTCCGCTAATTTTGACATGCCCATGTAGGGGGGTTCTGCCCCAAATGTGTAAAACTGACTTGTCTTCTTCGGGCAGAGAAGGGGTTTCTGTCTGGCTCAGAGAGTGATTGATGGGTCTATCCTCCAATTAGCAGCGTCTTGACGCAAGCACTTTTTAAAATTTGGTTCTGATTCTACCTGAAAGATTGCAAATGTCTAGATTGGTTATCAAGTTAAGTTAGTGCAACTTCGCAGAAATAACGCCTTTCCGTCAAGGAGGAGTAAGAAGTCGTGCAAGAAGGCGCTCTTAGCAATTCGTGAGTGAATTAGAGACAAACCTTCAAGGGGACTTCAGCAATCCGTTAGCTTTGCATTCTACATTGTTCCTGTTCACACCTCAGGAAAAAAATATAGTTGACGAATGTCTAATGATTGCTGCATGATAGTAAATTGTGCGAGAAATAACTCCACAAAGAGCGGAACTGGCGGAATTGGTAGACGCGCTAGATTCAGGTTCTAGTGTCTGCAAAGACTTCCGGGTTCAAGTCCCGGGTTCCGCATTTTGAAGATTAGGGATGGGAAAAAAGAGCTGAAAGCTGGAAGCTTTAAGGGTTGAAATGTTGGTAAGTTGAAAATTCTCACTTTCTAACCATCAGTTCAGTCCTAACTCTTAATCCCTAATTCATGCTGACAAGTACTCAAAATCCTCTAGTGAAGGAAATTAGGAAGCTGCACAAAGCCAAAGGGCGGCGAGAGCAGCAACTGTTTTTGTTGGAGGGTACACACCTACTAGAGGAAGCTTATGCCGTAGATTATCCATTGATTACAGTTTGCTGTACCCCTGAATGGCTGCGATCGCATCCGCAACTTTGGCAGGATATCTCTGGAAGATGCCAACGGGCAGAAATAGTGAGTCCAGAAGTCCTCAATGCGATCGCAACAACCGTTCATCCCGATGGTGTTATAGCAACGGCAATGCGATCGCTTGGTCTTGACTCCACACAATCCCATCCCTCACCGATAGTGACTTCTATCAGTCTCGCTTTGGAGACGGTGCAAGACCCAGGTAACCTAGGAACAATCATTCGCACGGCAGCAGCGGCGGGTGCAGAACGTCTATGGCTAAGTACAGATAGTGTGGACTTAGATAATCCCAAGGTACTGCGCTCCTCAGCAGGTCAATGGTTTCGGCTTCCTATGGTAGTTAGTCCTGATTTAAACGACGTCGTTGATCAGTGCAAAGCGCAAGGCATACAAATCGTCGCGACAGTCCCAGATGTCACTGAAAATTATTGGGACATCGACCTACAATGTCCTACCCTGATTTTGCTAGGTAATGAAGCCGCCGGATTAAAAGCGGACTTGGCAGCTAAAGCGGATCGGCAAGTGAAAATTCCTCTAATGCCAGGGGTAGAGTCGTTAAATGTTGCGATCGCAGCCGCTTTGATGTTGTACGAAGCCAAACGCCAACGCCGAGGCAGGGAAGGCTAGATGTTAGGTTTCAATAGAATTTCGATTTTTTTAGTCTTTAGATGCTCCTTCCGGTTGAGAGATTAGCGCTCATCCTTCAATCCGCCTTCTTCCGGTAGCTGAGTCTCGCCAAAGAATTGCTCAATGTCAGCGGCTGCTTCTTCCCAAACCGTTAAGTCAGTCTCACTGGTTGAGGAATGACTATCATCTAGCTGAAACTCAGGCTCAGGGGTTTGACTCTCCTGTGCCAAGATATTCTGTAGTTGGTCAAGTGACTCCATAAAAGCTCTAGCGGCAGACGTCCTCAGATTTTGCGGATGCTCATGCATAATGTTTAATTCCTATAAAGACGGCTTTTAATTGGAGCAAACTCGGTTAAAACTTCTACAATACAACACTGGCTTTGAAGCCGTTTGAATGACAAATGAGGCATAAATAAAAGGGCTGAGGACAAAGGGCTGGTGATTGAGTCGAGGTGGTGAGTTATGAGTTGAACAGCCAGTCTTTCCAGCTTTAACTCAAAACTCTCTTAACTAGATGCTATAAGCCTTAGTGGAATGAATTCAAGCAAGGACTTGCGTTCATCAATTGGTCAAGTTGAGAATAAGGAGGGCAATGCGGGATGAGTGAAATGGATGTGAGTCAGGAATTTGATTACGATTTGGTAATAATCGGTGCAGGTGTAGGTGGACATGGTGCTGCCTTACATGCTGTTAGCTGTGGCTTGAAAACCGCAATTATTGAAGCCTCTGAAATGGGTGGCACCTGTGTCAATCGTGGCTGTATCCCATCAAAGGCGCTCTTGGCAGCATCAGGTAGAGTACGGGAGTTACGCAATACCCACCACCTTCAGGCACTAGGTATTCAGGTGGGAGATGTTGCCTTTGACCGACAAGCGATCGCCAATCACGCGAACAATCTTGTTTCTAAGATTCGTGGCGATCTCACAAATAGCCTAAAACGCTTGGGCGTTGATATTATCCAAGGCTGGGGTAAGGTAGCTGGACAACAAAAAGTAACAGTTACGACAGACAGTGGCGAAAAAACATTCACAGCCAAAGATATTATTCTCTCCACTGGCTCAGTTCCCTTTGTACCACCAGGAATTGAGATTGATGGCAAAACCGTCTTTACAAGTGATGATGCCTTAAAGCTGGATTGGATACCAGATTGGGTTGCGATTATTGGTAGTGGTTACATTGGTCTGGAATTTTCTGATGTCTATACAGCTTTAGGCTCAGAAATCACAATGATTGAAGCGCTAGACCAGCTAATGCCGACTTTTGACCCGGATATTGCTAAATTGGCGACACGAGTTCTGATTACTCCCCGTGATATTGAAACTCATGTCGGGGTGTTAGCGATGAAGGTAACACCGGGAACACCCGTCGTGATAGAACTCGCCGATGCTAAAACCAAAGAAGTCGTGGATGTTCTGGAAGTAGACGCTTGCCTTGTCGCAACTGGGCGAATTCCAGCTACCAAAAATTTGGGGCTGGATGCTGTCGGTGTTGAGACAGATCGGCGGGGCTTTATTAGTGTTGATGAGACAATGGCGGTGCTATCATCCGGGGAGCCTGTGCCTCATCTGTGGGCAATCGGTGATGCAATAGGGCAACTGATGCTAGCTCACGCGGCTTCAGCACAAGGCGTTGCAGCTGTAGAAAATATTTGTGGGCGGCACCGGACTGTGGACTATCGCAGTATTCCAGCAGCGGCGTTCACGCATCCAGAAATTAGCTATGTAGGCTTTACTGAGCCAGCAGCTAAGGAACTAGGTGAAAAAGAGGGGTTTGAAGTCGCCTCGGTGAAGTCGTATTTTAAAGGAAACTCCAAAGCGATCGCAGAAGGAGAAGCTGAAGGTATTGCTAAAGTCATTTACCGTAGAGATACAGGCGAAGTCCTCGGCGTACATATTCTGGGTATCCATGCTTCTGATTTAATTCACGAAGCCTCAAATGCGATCGCCCTGCGGCAATCGATCAATACCCTCGTGACCCTAGTCCATGCTCATCCCACACTGTCGGAAGTGCTGGATGACGCTTACAAACGAGCTGTCGGTAGTCATTAGTAGGCACAAGGAGTCTTCTTCCCCCAGCCCCATAGCTCTCTTTTGTCCAACAACCAACAACTAACAACCAATGACCAATTGATGAAAATTCGCCGACGTCCACCCAATCCAGCTATTGACCTCGATATATTTCGCTATCAAGTAGTTGTTCCAGATTCTGAGCCACGCCATATTCTGGAAGAAATTGTCTGGCACAAAGAGACGGAAGTTGACCAGATGCGGGAACGTGTTCCTTTAGTGGAATTGCGGCAGCGGGTACAGACTGCGCCAGCTATCCGCAATTTCAGGCAAGCCTTATCTTCTGGGAAAACTCGTCCCGCCTTGATTGCAGAAGTTAAGAAAGCATCTCCCAGTAAGGGGGTGATTCGAGAGGATTTTGACCCCGTTGCGATCGCTCATGCCTACAACCAAGGGGGAGCAAGTGCGATATCCGTGCTAACCGATCAAAAATTCTTTCAAGGCAGCTGGGAAAACCTGGCAAATGTTCGTGCTGCCGTTGATTTGCCTGTCTTATGTAAGGATTTCATCATCTACCCCTACCAAATCTATCTCGCCCGTAGTTACGGAGCAGACGCTGTTTTACTAATTGCTGGAATTCTGTCAGACCAAGACCTTCAGTACTTTGTCAAAATTGCCAATGCTCTATCCATGATGCCCCTAATCGAAGTTCATACTCTCTTTGAGTTAGACCGCGTATTATCTCTAGATGGCGTTACCCTAGTTGGTATTAATAATCGTAACCTGGAAGATTTCTCGGTCGATCTGCAAACGACCTGCCAAATCCTAGCAGCACGGGGAAACCAGCTACAGGAGCGTGGCATTATGGTCGTCAGTGAGTCAGGGCTGCATACAAGCGCCGATTTAGAGCAAGTAGCATCTGCGGGTGCGGCTGCCGTTCTGATTGGCGAGTCACTGGTGAAACAGCCTGACCCAAGTACAGCGATCGCCAGTCTGTTTTCCAGTCCGTGACCTATAAGTCACGAGTCCGTTGTTGGTTGTGATAATGAAAAGTAAAAGGCTTTGCGCTCATCGGCACTCGCTCCATAGGGCGCGAAAGGCTAGCAGCCTCACTGATGCTCAAAGACTCGCTGTCGCAGATTCGTCCATTTGAGGTAAACCAGGTTTCATGGAGCCAATTCCCCTTCCGTCTTATGTCCATTACGAACTGCTTCTCCAACTTCTAGAGCGCCAAACTTCATTTGCTGTCAATCAGAAACCCGCAGTTCGAGAGCAAGTTCATCAATTAATCAGCACACTTCGGAAAGCCCTAGCTCAGCAGAGGCAACTGGAGCAAACCTGCATCCGAGCCAACTTACCAATTGAGTACCGCTGGTCTCTCAACAGTGCCAGTTTTGAGCCAGAACACTCTCCCGATGTCCTTCCCCTAGCTCAGAAGCCCGAAGTCGGTAATTAAACATTAAGCATCTAGTACGCAGGTGTAGGGCTTGTAAGTTTTTAGTTGTTAGATAGATTTTGTCAAGCTCCTGATTTTTGCCGGAAAGTCCTTTAAGAATTTCTACTTTATCTAACAACTAGCCATTGTCTAGAGGAGTTGTGCGATCCTGGATTATGCGAAGCGAGAAGTATAGAGGGCAACAAAATGGACGACAAGCATATGCTGATGATTCCTGGTCCAACGCCAGTACCGGAAAAAGTATTACTGGCGCTGTCTAAGCACCCAATTGGACACCGGAGCGGCGAATTTAGCCAAATCATGGCAGAGGTCACCCAAAACCTCAAATGGCTGCACCAAACCCAGAACGATGTTTTGGTGTTAACGGTGAGTGGCACGGGCGCGATGGAAGCGGGCATTATCAACTTCCTCAGCCCAGGCGATCGCGTTTTGGTTGGAAGTAACGGAAAATTTGGCGATCGCTGGGCGGCTATGAGTGCTGCCTTTGGTCTAGAAGTCGAGACAATCACAGCGGATTGGGGTAAACCATTAGACACAGAGCAGTTTCGCGAAAAGCTTGCCGCTGACACCGAAAAGAACATTAAAGCTGTCATTATTACTCACTCTGAGACTTCTACTGGTGTCCTCAACGACCTGGAAACGATTAATCGTCACGTCAAAGAGCATGGCGAAGCTTTAATGATTGTTGATGCGGTTACCAGCTTGGGTGCAGTCAATCTGCCAGTAGATGAATGGGGAATTGATGTCGTTGCTTCTGGTTCTCAAAAGGGCTATATGATTCCTCCAGGGCTAGGATTTGTCTGTGTTAGCCCTAAAGCATGGGAAGCTTACAAAACAGCCAAGCTGCCACGCTTCTATCTGGATTTAGGCAAATACAGTAAAACAGCGGCAAAAAATAGCAATCCCTTTACCCCCCCAGTTAACTTGGTTGTGGCGCTACAAGCAGCACTGCGAATGATGCAAGCGGAAGGTTTAGAATCGATCTTTGCACGTCACCAACGGCTGATGAGAGCAACTCGTGAGGCGGTACAAGCTCTCTCACTACCCTTGTTTGGACCGGATGAGGCGGCTAGCCCTGCAATTACGGCGGTTGCGCCTGTATCTGTAGAGTCGGAACAAATCCGCGCTGTGATGAAGAAGCGTTTTGATATTTCTCTGGCTGGTGGACAAGACGACTATAAAGGCAAAATTTTCCGTATCGGACATCTTGGCTTTGTTAGCGATCGCGATATTCTTGCGGCGATTGGGGCGCTTGAAGCAACTCTCCGGGAACTGGGCTACGAATCTATGACACCAGGGGCTGGTATTGCCGCAGCAGCTAGAGTGTTTGCTCAATCATGAGCTTCTAAGCTGATGTGCAAGTTAATTACATGTTGAAAATTATCTACTAGCTAACAACGCTAATAAAAAGAGCGAGTCAATGGGTGACTCGCTCTTTTTTGTATTGGATAAATTGTGAATGAACATACAATGTCTGGACTTGCCTGGGGTTGAGATTCACCCAAAGGCATAAGCATTTGAACATTATCAATTTGCTCCTCGCTGATTCTTCCAGTCTTAAACGGTCTCCAGCCAGTCATAAATTCGATCAAGTTGCTCTAAGGTTACCAATCCATACTGCCAAAGAATCATTGGCAAAGGACCTGGATCTTGTTCACGACGGCGTTGTGCAATCGCAATTGAGTCTCTGGAAATCGCTAATTCTTCCTGAAGAAAGCGAATAAATCTAGAATAAGTTGCAGGTGCCATCTTTACTTTCACCTCCTCATAATCTGCTCTATTGTGGAATTAATGGCTTACGTTCTTGATCTACTAGTAGACAGTATGTGATCTGGCTACTTTTCTTCAGTTCCTTCCTTATATTGAAGGTTAGAACTGTTCTTACTTGTGTTTCAAATCACTCCCAAACTGAGATTTAAATCAGCTAAGTTTGCCTTCTACATTTTTTGTCGGCAAGAAATAGCCGCTTAAATAGACAGCCCTAGCTTAGACTTCCAACACTATATGTTGGAAACATAGATAGACTTTTCTGGTTACGGAAACTGAAACTTGGCAGTTCCTAGCAAACCTTTGTATAGTTTCTTACTTCAGCGCTTTAATAAAAGCCATCTGTAAATTGGAAGATTCATCAACCGATGTACGCTCTTACTCAGACAACCCTCACACCAATGCTTAGCGGTTCATCGCTAAGGCTTTGTTAGCGTAACATCTTCGCAGTTTTGCTCAGCTTCTGAATCTGGTTGGAGGCAGTTAATTGTTATAGAGTATCTGAGTTTGAACTCTTTATAACTCTCCCTTACGAAAGGGTAGCTTACTTTTATGGCAGAACTGCAACAAGTTCAGTGAAAATTTTAATAATTTCAACAAAAATTAAGAATTGGAGGAGGTTGGGGGGGTGATATTCTCATCTAAGAACTTCACACTCACCCGATCGCCCACCCTAAGTCCCAGTTCTGCTGCCCGTCCGCCTCTGAGTTCAATCACTTGGTCAATTGGTGTTTGGGGTCCATAGCTTGGGCAAGGATCTGCCGTACAAGGGGGAACATCCGCCGCGATCGCTTTTACCTCCCCGTTTCTGAGGAAAACCATATCCAAGGGAATTTTTGTATTCTTCATCCAGAAGCTGACAGGTCGTGGTGGAACAAAGGAAAACAACATCCCCCGATCATCTGCTAGTGATGTACGATACATCAGCCCTATTGCCTGCTCTTGAGGTGTCCGGGTCACTTCTAGCAAAATCCGCTGACCTGCCATCTGAGCTTGGGCAGTAATCGGTAGCATTTGCCCTAAGTCCTTGGGTAGCGCTGAGACAGATGGAGGAGGTGGCAGTCGTTCACCCGATTTCAATGGTGTTCCATTTCCAACGTTCGCTGGTGCTGAGGCAACACAACCCATCAGTACAACACACAGCGTTATGCCTAATAAACTGATTTGACCTTTCATTACACTTTTACCACTGGATAGTCCTTCTTCTGGGAAGCAGGACTGCTTACTGAAATTTGGGACTTCTAAAAACGATGAGTTTTGAGCGAGAAAACAGCCTTAACAAGGTTCACACATCGCATAGATGATGCCTTGAATAAAATTGACTATTTAACCTCTATGTCGGTAGGCAAATTAAACATAAGTACAAACACTCAAAGCTTACCTACAGGCGATAGATTCTCTCGCGTTAGGGGAGAAGCCTTGTACCCCATAACACATTGCCAGCATTATCTTTGTTTATGCCAACCTACTTAACGTTTCCTAGCACTCTATGCCTCCCGCAACACATAACCAACACCCCGTACTGTTTGAATCAGGCGCTTTTCACCCTCATCTTCAATCTTGAGACGTAAATAGCGAATATATACTTCAATGACATTTGACTCTCCCATGAAGTCATAACCCCAAACATTTTCGAGAATTTGTTCACGGGTCAATACTTCACGAGGATGAGCCATCAAATACTTGAGGAGTTCAAACTCCTTCATGGTCAAGTCAATCACTCGTCCACCACGTATAGCTCGGCGTGTCGTCAAGTCTAAAATCAATTCCCCAAACCTTAGCTGTTCGCTAACCCCTACTTCTGGCTCAAGATAGAGGCGCACCATTTGCAAAAATGGTTCAGTGCGATAAGGTTTCAGAAAATAATCATCAGCTCCAGCCTCTAGACAAGCCACTCGATCATCAACTGTGTCACGAGCCATGAGCAGAAGTAACGGTACACGAGAACCTGTACCTCTGATTTGAGAACACAACCTCAGCCCTGATTCTCCTGAGAGTGCCCTATCTACAACAATCATTGCCGGCTGGAGTTCACAGGCTTGATGCCAACCCGTGGTCGCATCAGGAGCAACAACAGTATGGTATCCGGCTTCTCTTAAATCTAGACTTAGGCGTTCAGCAAACGTTTCGTCTGTTTCTACGAGTAAAACACAGGGATTGCGATCAAGAGTAATAGAGTGCATAGGCAAAGCTTGTGTTGACAAACTGGCTACTAGTACCTAAATTATCTCCCTTGTTGTAGCACGTCTTGGTGTCAAGAGTCTTAATCCGAAGGGCACTGACATAAGAGCCTTGAAATAGATTTCACCCATCAAAGCGATGTCAAGCTAAAGCCTACTAAATCAGCCTTTCAACCCGTTTTAACGGGTTTTAGCTTTTAGCCCGTTCGCGTTCGCGAAGCGTTCTCGAAGAGTAGCGTTCCCGTTCCCCGTAGGGGTTCCCGAAGGGTAGGGTACTTTAGTTCAGGGCTTAATTCAGTGACATTCGTCCTAATCCAGTTTGAGGACTAAGTCAATAGGGATTGGATGCAAGGCACTAGGTAATATTGAATTGTCTTGTCCATTGCCGACACTAAGAAAGTCCATCGCTACGATGAACAAGTTCCCACGTTTAATGACATCTACCTGGCTAGCGACCTTCTTCCTATTGATGAAGAATTTGATGGAGTTGTTCCGCTTCCTCTAATATTTTACTAAATCCTCCTTCCGCAAAGCTTCTGACATAGTTAATTTTGATTTCCTCAAGCATATCTACGAGTAGAGATTGCAGTTCTTGAAGGTTATGCTTCTTCTGTAGTTCTATCTGTAGGGCTTCGTTGAAGTTTCGGATAAGACGGTTAGAATGTTCTGCTGCTACAGGGTCTTCTAATAGTGTTGTTAGGGTGCTGTAGGTTGTTCCAGAAAGATCTGCAACTAGTCTCTCAGTCAACTGCGTTGGTAATTGATTGAAACCAGGGACATTCTGTAGTTGCTTGTAAACAGGCGACTGGTTGAGGATCGTTGTAATACTGTGATGGAGTAAAGCTTCAAGGTCTGGTTGGACTTTGGGGAGTACGTCATAGACACTGAGGTGGAGTAGACGAGTTGCGATCGCTTTTACTTCATCAGTGTTATTGATATTGATGTAAGGGCGGCGAGTCTCAGGATGTAGTAGCCAACGCGCAATATCACCTCGTTGAATCGACTCCTGCGCTTGGTCAATCATCCGAATTCCAACAAGTTCCGTTAGTTCCTCAGCAAAATTGGCAATAAAGTCATATTTGATTTGCCGCCGTACAGGTTCCAGATTGAGTAACTCAACTTGATACAGGCGAAGTGTCACGGGAAGGACTCTCAACCACCGCCAAACGGGTAGTAGGAGAAAGATATCGTACCAGCGCCGCAGCATCGCTTCAAGCCAGTTTAATCGAGGATTTTGGCGACTTATATAGAAACTACGAGCGAGAAATTCTAAGCCGAATAGGACAACAAAGGGTAAGTCAATCAGCCAGAAGTTATTAAGAAATTTGCCATTGGTTCCCAAGCGGCGATAGTAGTTCTTTTGGATTAGCGGACGAACCTCAATATTAAAAAACCCAATCTCTTGCTGCCAACCGGCATGGGATAAGTAACCTTGACTCCAAAAGGTTTCAAAGGCTTTATGAGCCGATTCTTCACCAACGCGATCGCGTATTTAGTTTTTAATCTTTTCTAGGGTGCCGCTTTTATTCGCCAACGCAAACGGGTTATCCTCAATCATCTGGTTACTAAGACGACGTAATTCGGCTAGCAACTCTTCTCCCTGAGGTGGCTCTACCCCTGTCTGCAACACCAATTTTTCCAGTTGCTCTACCTTGTTCAGGTAGTTCTGTGTTTCTCGATGAGGTTCAATCCCCTTAATTGGGTCGTAAATCTGGATTAAACTCGGCACTTGTTGAAAGTAGAAGTCACGCCAGGGTACATAGCCGAGGTCAAAAAACACCAAACACAAGTTCACCAAGGCAATAATTGCCATTAATCGTTCAAACCAGCGGTTCCGACGAACTGTAAGTTTTGAGATAGCTAGTCTTTTAGTCGATAACATGCCGCTAAACCCTTGGAAATCTATCGGGTTTATTAGACTTGATGCGCTAAATTTGAGTCAACTCATCTTTAGCAAGATTTTGGCAATTCCTTGGGTTCATCCCCCTGAGTGCAACACTAGTGCAAGAAGGCAGAAAGCCGAAGGCAAGAAAGCTTGCAAGGTAAGCTTTTTAACCTTTTTCAACTGGATAGTTATTTCCGCCATACTGCACTAGTGTTCTTATCAGGTGATTATCCTGCCGCCTGTTGTTCCTTTGTCTACATCTAGTAATTACCCACTGGATAGAGGTAACCAAGAGGTTCATATGCAGTTGTGAGAGTTTCGCTCAGTTAGCGCAGAACATTTTGTGATCGCACTGTGCTAATATTGGGCGTTTGAATGACCAACCATCGCATACATTCTCTAGTTGGTGTCAAATTTCCTTGCTATTTCCAACAGAACGACGCGCCGGAAGGCGTATGTTTTAATCTTTGCTGGCACTTTCAGCTTCTTTGTTGGCTTGGGCTATGGGAGCGCTAAGCGATATGAATACATTCAAGAATTTTCCTTCGTTGAGCCTGTAACTGATGTTTTACCTGATTTTCATCTCAAGCCAGAACCCCCTGCTGTAACTATCAAAATCAAAGCCGTTGGAGACATCGTTCCTGGTACAAATTACCCTAATAATCGACTCCACTCGCGTAGTAAAACTCTCTTTCAAGGCGTTAAACGCCTTCTGAAAGGAGCTGATATATTATTTGGCAACTTTGAGAGTACGTTAACAAATTATCCTTACTCTCCCAAAGGTTTAGGTGGGAGGTTAATTGTTGCCTTTCGCACGCCTCCAAGTTATACCCAGATTTTAAAAGAAGCTGGGTTTGATGTGATGAGTGTTGCTAATAATCATTCCTTTGATTTCGCTCGTCAAGGATTTAATGACACCATTCACAATCTTGAAAAAGCTAACATTAAAGCCCTTGGTAAAAAAGGTCAAATTCTCATTGCTAAACGAAAAGGACTATCGATTGCTTGGATTGGCTTTAGCTACTTTAACTATCACAATTGTCTCAACAATCTAAAAGAAGCAAAAGCGCTAGTACAAAAAGCCAGTAAAAATGCTGATATGGTAGTGATTTCTGTTCATGCAGGTTCTGAGGGAACAGGGGCGATGAATGTCAGAAATCAAACTGAATACTTTTTTGGAGAAAATCGAGGAAACATGGTGCAGTTTTCTCGCACCATGATTGATAATGGCGCTGATCTAATTCTGGGGCATGGTCCTCACGTTCCTAGAGCCTTAGAACTTTATAAAGGCAAATTAATTGCTTATTCTTTAGGCAATTTTATGGGATACCGAACCCTCTCTGCTGAAGCACAACTTGCCTACTCCCTGGTTTTGGAAACGGAACTCAATAACCAGGGAGATTTTGTATCTGGCAAGATTATCCCTGTTCATTTAACAGGGCAAGGTATACCTTATCCTGATCGGCAGTTTCGCAGTGTCAAGTTAATCCGCCAGTTGACTCAGAGTAATTTCCCCAAGACTCGCCTAACGATTGATAAGAATGGTCGAATCCAGCCCAAGTAAGCACTATTCTCTATCTAAGTCGATTTCGGTAGCCGCTTCTTCCTTTTCGCCAAGTATGTCAGCGTCGCAACCTACACAGTACCAACCGATTTCTGAATCTTCCGTCAGTTTGATTTGAACTAAATCTGCCCCGCATCTGTGACATTTTGGTGCGTCCATCAATTTCTCCAGAGGATTTCCTTTGTGTCTACCTTAATTTTTCCTTGAACAGGGCAAAAAGGGAATCCAGTGAAAGCAGAAGTTCGCAAAACTCAAGTAATTCCTAGGCTCCAGAATGATCTGGGAGGAAGCAATGAACTTGTTTTAGGTATTTGATTCAGTTCAGTTAACCGAAGCGATTGCGGTCATTGGCTCAGCTAGCTTCTCATCCACTACAAAACAAGCAAAATTGACGATTCACTCACGTCATTTCCTCCCAGCTTCCGTATCAGCGCTTCCCACTCCTCAATTTGAGTATATAACTGCTGGCGGCATCGCCTTTTGCTTTGTGCAGTCGATAAACCCCTCGCCCTCAGAATCAGGAACGGTAGGGAGCCAGTAATAAAAGAGTGATGTGCGGTAACACCGCCTGTAGCATCGCTTTTCCTTTAACTCCTATTAATCCACTTGTTTAACTCCTTCACCCCATTGGTAAGGGAATTTTTTGATTGGGATGAAAAGCGATCGCCTCTTTTCACCTGACGAGTCGAGGCAGTATTTAAGCGCTATTCCTTTATTTACAAGGCATTCACACCTCAAAAAAAACTTTATACTACACTCTTGACATTTATGTAGCATACTTGTAGTATGTATATATCGAAGCAAGAAGAGGAGTGATTCAGTCCAACTCAAAACAATCATGTTGTTACTATTCATTCGGCTCCCTGGTCAACCTAGATCAAAGCGAGAGTCAAATAAAACACCGAATCAGCCTCCTTTGAGAGAGCAAGAACAAAGGTCATCTGCACGTATTCATCAACGGAAAACTACCGAAGCTATCCACAAGACTAGCCAGGTATATCACCTAGAACGTCGGTTGTTTCTCTAAATTTTATCAGTCTTTTTCTGAACCTTGAAAACTGAATAAGAAAGCACCTATTTATTTCATCAATCTGTGCTGACAGCCATAAGTACAGATGTCTTGAAGGGAAGCGTAGCTCAACTGATACTACAAGGTTGTCTCAACCTGCTATGAGAAACAGTTGGTATCTCTTACAAACAAAATACAAAAAGAGATCGGGATTCAATCCTGCTATGCTTCCTGCAATTGAGACCTACAACAGTGGGAATTGCTGATTGAGTCATGGGGCTGTAGCTCAGATGGTTAGAGCAGTGCCTTGTCACGGCAAAGGTCGTCGGTTCAAGTCCGATTAGCCCCGCTAGGGCAGCAATGATGGAGTTTCAATTCTCCACTCCCACACAACGGTCTCATCGAATAAGGGCTAATTCACCTGTCTTTCAAGCAGGCAATACGGGTACTCCTTCGGAGAACGCTCCGCGAACAAGTCCCGTTGGGGCTATCAGATTGATGAACGAGGTCGAGTAGCCAAGTGGTCGAAGGCATCAGTCTGCAAAACTGATATTTTCTCGTGGGTTCAAATCCCACCTCGACCTCTCAATCTGCAAATCATCTGGTGCATGGGAGTATAGCTCAACTGGCAGAGCAGACGGCTCTTAACCGTATGGTTGCAGGTTCGACCCCTGCTACTCCCACTTGTATGGTATGGGAGTATAGCTCAGTTGGTAGAGCGGCATCCTCATAAGATGACAGGTCGCAGGTTCAAGTCCTGCTACTCCTACTGATACACAAGCCTCATCGTTTAGCTCGGTTTGCAGAATCTAATACCCATAAGTTCGCTTATCGGTATTTGAATGAGAACAAAGCCTCATCGTCTAGTGGTTAGGACGCTGCCCCCTCAAGGCAGAGACAGGAGTTCAAGTCTCCTTGGGGCTATCTGGAGAGGTGGCTGAAAGCACTTCCCTGCTAAGGAAGCATGGGGCAACCCATTGAATTTTGGATTTAGATTTTGAATTCAAAGTTCAAATCGTATGTGGGGATGGTGTAACTGGCAACATTTCGGTCTCCAAAACCGACGTTCTGAGTTCAAATCTCAGTCCCCGCGCCAATGAGAGCGTAGTTTAACTGGATAAAATCTCGGTCTACGAAACCGAAGACGTGGGGGTTCAAGTCCCTTCGCTCTCGTCAACTTGGAGGGGTGGCTGAGTGGCTTAAGGCGCAGACTTGGAAAGTCTGATTAGGTTTTACCTAACGCAGGTTCAAATCCTGTCCTCTCCGTTGAAATTTCCCCCGGTAGCTCAGTTTGGTGAGAGCGCTCGCCTGAAAAGCGAGAGGTCGTCAGTTCGATACTGACCTGGGGGGCTGGCATTGCCCTATAGCTCAATGGTAGAGCCACGCGCTGTTAACGCGGGGGTTGTAGGTTCGAGTCCTACTGGGGCAGCCATTTATTTCATTGCCGGGTGGACGAATAGGCAAGTCGCAGTTCTCTGAAATCTGAGATACAGGTTCAAGCCCTGTCCCGGCATCCAATCATTGCCCTGTTGTGTAATTGGCAGCATATCTGACTTTGACTCAGACGGTCTAGGTTCAAACCCTGGCCGGGCAGCCAAATCATGCTTCTGTAGCCCAATTGGAAGAGGCTGCTACCTCAAAAGTAGTTGTTATTTAAGTATGGGTTCGACTCCCATCAGGAGTATCAACGGGATGTAATTCAGCGGCTAGAAGCCATGCTTTGGGAGCATGGAGTCGCAGGTTCAAATCCTGCCATCCCGATAAGCCCCTGTGACGTAATTGGAAACCGTCGCAAGCCCAGACCTTGCGTTTGCTGGTTCGAGTCCAGTCAGGGGTATTGGTGCGATGCGGGTGAAGTAGCCAGGGTAGGCTTGGAGGTCTCATAAGCCTCTTATCAGCAGGTTCAACTCCTGCCCCCGCCACCAAATTGCAGGCGTGGTGCAATGGCAAGCATAGAAGTTTCGTAATCTTCTGATGCGAGTTCGACTCTCGCCGCCTGCTCCAGAGTAAGTAGCGATCGCAGCTCAGGCAAAGCTTGAATTTCCACCCTCCCAAATTTGAAGTTGTCTGTCAGCAGCAACTATGCAATTGAGGAACTTGGGTGGATGCAGGAAGTTGTCATAAGCTGATGCCATCTGTCTGGCAGCTTCATGATAGGGAACGCGCCCTGTTCCTAATCCAGGACAGGCAACGCTACTAATTTTTCGTTCGGCATATTGGTTGTGCCGTCGAACAGCGAGAAGCATTGCCCACATTGCCACGTATGGAATGTCCGTACCAGCAATAGACATTGGCACTCGCATGGTGGGTGTGTGAGCCAGAAAAGGATGCTTTGAATGACCAGTTGCCACGATGAACGATGTTCCAACAGGCTGTTCACCCAGGAATTCATCCAGGATATGCTGCTGAACTTTTGTCATCAGGGAGCGACCAAAGAACCTAACGATCGCGGCATCGATGCCACCATCCATCATTCCAAATGAATTGGCAGGGCTAACTAGACAGTCAAACTCTGGCAACCACTCGAAATAGTCATTGACTATTTCAACGTTGGGTAAATAGCTGAAATGCTGTTGGAAAGCTGTAAACAGTTGTGAACTAGGAGCTACTAGTATTAGCTTCAAGTTTTGAACTTACCTCCACTTAGAACGCTATTTTAGTTGCAAGCTGAGGCAAGAGTCAACTTGCCTGAAACAAAGTGGCGAATTGGGAGTTTCCCGCAATTCGTTGCAATGCAGATGTGGTGTAAGTGGTAACACAAGGGCGTGGTAAGTCCTTGATGTGGGTTCAATCCCCGCCGTCTGCCTATCAGCAATGCACGGACAACGATTGAAGTTCCTGAATAGGATGGGATTGCTGGTCACTCGAAAACCTCTAAATTTATGGTTTTGGTGGATAGCTCAATGGGTAGAGCGCATGATTTTCAGTCATGAGTTGTTGGTTCGATTCCAACTCCATCAGCCATGAATGTTATAGCTTAAAGCTCAACGCTTAACGCTCAAACTTCAATCATTAAAGGTTAGACAGTTAACATTCAAACCATAAAGGTTAAAGCTTGATAAAAGCCAGGGGTTCTGGTTGTAGGTTCCATAAAACCTTGAGGTTTCCACCTGGCTGAGTGGTCAGCATCCCACTTTTTTTAATCAACCGGATATGGTGTAACGGTAGCATGTGAGTCTTCCAAGCTTTAGGTACGAGTTCGAGCCTCGTTATCCGCTCTGAAAAATGTGAGTGTCATCAGGTTTTCATCTGACTCTCTTTGCGGTAAGTGCAGCCAGAGTTCTACATTCCTGTCTCAGGATAAGACAACTACTATGAACACAGAAATAACAATACTGGTATGGAAAGAAGCTCTTGAGCAAGGATATCTTGGAGTAGATGCAGGAGTTCGCTGGGCAGACAAAATCATTGCTGAAACAGAAAAACCTGATATTTGGATCATTGAGATGTCGGTTGCAAAAAGCTCTGAACAGATGCTTGATGCACTGAGTCTATTCCCCATTTGCTCAGTCTCAATTGAACTTGAACTTGGATTTTTGTGTATGCAGTGGCTTGAAGGAAAACTAGATTTTCGTGAATTTCTTATTATTGCGGGGAACATCGCGCACATCACAAGCTTAGACTACTGTGACGATGAAACAATGTGGGAATTGTCGCGTGCTTATGATTATGCCGTTAAAGCAGGAAAGCCAATCGATGAATTTTTGACAAAGGCTAAAGCAATGTTTTCCCAACCCTATCAAACTGTAAAAGATTACCTGATCGAGTTATCAACTAAAGCTGGATGAAACACTAATTTTATCGCTACGCATAAAGTACTTACTGAAAGTAATTTAAGAGTCTCGGAATCTGCGGGTGTGATGTAGTGGTTAACATCTGAGTCTGCCAGTCTCAGCGCATGGATTCGAGTCCCATCATCCGCTTTGTAGTCCTGTAGCTCAACAGTGGAGCATTTGCCTTACAAGCAATAGGTTGCGGGTTCAAATCCTGCCAGGACTACCAATCATGGGAGTGTAGCTCAATGGATAGAGCAAGGAGCTTCTACCTCCGAGGTTGTGGGTTCAAGTCCTACCACTCCTGTTGCAAACTAGATGTAAGGAGGTTGCCTTCTTTTAAGATTAATTTGAACGGGATAGAGCGATCGCACATACAGCGTGACCTAATCTTTAGAGCTTACATACTAGTACGAGAGGAAAAGTAACGCTGCTCAAATGCAGTGGGCGTTTGAGAACGAGGAGTGCGAAGAATCCGACAGGTGGGCTTAGAGGTAGCCATCCTTTAAAGAGTGTGTAATAACTCATCGGCGGAGTCCCTCTAGTAACTGAGAAAACGCATATTGCTCTGAAAACTTGCACGCTATTTTTCGGATATGCGATCGCGATTGTATGGGTCTGTAGCTTAATCGGTAAAGCATCGCTTTTGGGGACATCTATTCTGGTAAAAGTGAAAGGCAAAGCTGCCAAAAAAGTTGTGTCTTGGGAGGTGGCTGAGTATGAAGTTGTGAAAGCCGATATTCGCTACGTGCAAGCATTGAGGATTGGCTCAGTTATCCAAAGAGCGAATTTTTCCAAGCATCTAGCTATGTGTTGAAGAAAAATGCCTAATTGTATCGACGCTTGGCATGATACGTTACCTGACGCTAGTCGAAGTGCTTAGTCTGCACAGTCAGATTATCGAGCAGTCAGGAGGTGCTTTGGGTGTACGTGACTTGGGTGCATTGGAATCTGCTCTAGCTCAACCTCGCATGGCATTTGGTGGGTATTAGAAGCATGACTGAATTACTTCAGCGCCTCATCGCAGAGCTAGAGAAACTGCTAGAAGACGAGCAAAATGCGATCGCTACTCGTTCCACCAACAGGGCACGAGCAATCCCTAACGCACTACTAGTCAGGAAAACAAAAAAGCTGATGGCTGATAGCTGACCGTTAACTGCTATGGAGCTAACTGCTTAGGTCTGAAAATGAGTAGAGCCGCTTGTAATACAGGAGTAATTGTCATAGGACGTTAACCTGCTCTAACATTTAACCTGCATCTTGAGGTAATCCCTTCAAGGCGGATTAGCTTAGTTATGAATTCGTAAGTTTAAGACATAGCGACCTAACTGGAGTTTTTCTGACCATAGCTCATACTCCAGTTGCAGATTTTGAGGTAGGGGATAACCCTCTAGCTTCAAACTCCGAGTATAATTCCGTAAACGTAATGACTCAAATCCCTGAAGCGAGTCACCTTGCAACCAATAGCGACTGATGCCGTAAGTTCCTCGCTCCCACAGGTGACGATAACTCAATTTACCGTTTTCCTGCATTGTCATAATCACCCGGTATGGTGAGATTTCTAGCCATAGGAGTCGGAATGTTGGCTGATGAGGTTGGCTTATATCATCATCTGTCGTTGGTTCTGGCTCGCAATCAGGAAGGGTTGGCTCTCTCAACAACAGGTGAAACCGTTCCTTGTCTTTTTGGTACAGCGTTGCAGCAGTTTCCACGCTAGACCAAATTGGCAGGTCAATAGATACCAGAGAAAGACAAACAGGCCTGCGGTGATGGGTCAGCATGGAATTTTAGAAGGGAAAAGGACAAAAATAACCTAGCTCTACCTTCATATTAGAATTAGCTAGGGGGTGGCAACAGTATTTTCACTAAAGTTTGCCAATGTACTTGCCAAACAGTGCTCTTTGTCGGTAATATTATTAATCGTGACAAACGTTAGCTACTCAATCCTCAGTAGCTCAGTGGTAGAGCGGTCGGCTGTTAACCGATTGGTCGCAAGTTCGAATCTTGCCTGGGGAGTTTACACAAAAATATAGCTTTTGCAGAGACAGTGCCTGTGCGCCAGGATGTTGGCATGGTAAGCTTTTTGATTGTTTTGCTTCTCCTTGCAAGTGAGGAAGGCAAGATGGGTAAGGCTGTGGATACTGGGACATGAGTCCAGCGCCTAAAACAGTACGTGCGATCGCGTTTCGTAAATAATTTTACAAAATGTTACTCAAGTGCCGAGATCTAACCACTGTTCTTGTAGTTGATCGCAATAATGCTTGGCTCAAGGCTCTAAAGTGCAGAAGCGGTGAACAATGGCTGAAAAATTTTCAGGAAAAGTTCTTTTTGCTAATGGCTTCCCGGCTCAAAGCGTTCTTGTTCGTGTTTTCGATAAGGATGAACCGGGGAAGGGTGATGATGATTTAACCGTTGACCCTGGTCGTTCAGACAGTCAGGGAAAATTTACGGTTCGCTTTGAACCCTCTCGTTATCTTGACTACAACACCATTAGCACCCAAGAACTGCGTAACCCGCCTTGGGACTGGACACTGACGACTCGTACACGACGCATTCCTGATATTACAGATATCTATTTACCGTACTTAGAATTCCGCTATACCTTCAATGGTCGCCGTTGTGTGCATACAGCTTTCATGGTGCCATTCCAAAGTGAGTTCCGCTTACCGGAAATTCCTGCCTTTGACTTCAAACCGTCTGTACATGGGTTCAAATTCATCAACAACTTTCCTGGCTATGCACTGCCTTTTTCGATTCCAAACTTGCCAAATTTGTCAACAGTTGGAAGTGACTATGGTCTTTGCGGTGGGATGTCTTGTGCCGCTTATGACTTTCTCCTAGCAGGTCAGAGTATTCCTTCACAAACCACTGTGCCAGCAAAAGGTTCAGTGTTGAATCAATATCTCTATCGACGGCAAATCGACACTTACGGGGCGTTCGGCGAGTACGTTGCTAAGTTCGCTCAGTGGATGGTATTACCAGACGATACCGTCCTTGGTACTCAAAAGCGTACCTACGATGAATTTGAGGAAATTCGTGCCAAGTTAGATGATGGAAATGCAGTTGTCTTGGGACTTGTTTATGTTAGCGGGAGTAATACGTTAGAAATTTGGAACAATCACCAGGTTTTGGCATACGGCTACTCTGAAGTCTCAGCTACCACAATTGATATAAATATCTATGACCCAAACTATCCCCAACGAGATGATGTCATTATTCAGGTTGAAAGAGTACCTGTAGGAACTACTTTTGTTCCTGGCGTTCCTCCCCGAAAGAAAACCGTTTTGGGTTTTAAGTGTACACAACGGGTGTCCAACCGCAGCAAAGACTTACGAGGGTTTTTCGCAATTCCTTATGTGCCAGTAGTACCTCCAGCAGAACTTTAGGTTGTAGCTTTTATACAACGCACAGTTTTACCGTTGAGCGCTAATCGTGGGTTGTGCCATCAGGCATAATTGCCCCTTGGAGATTAGCATGGTGCAGGTTCGCTTTACTAAGGTTTGCGCCTCTAAGATTAGTCCCTCGACAGTCAGCGCCTTGTAAATCAGCTTTACTGAGGTTCGTCCATCTGAAATCAGCTCTTTTGAGATCAGCCTCGCTTAGGTTAGCCCCCAACATGTATGCGCGACTAAGGTGAGCCTCGCTTAGATTAGCGTTGTGGAGGTCAGCCATGTAAAGGTAAGCACCAATCAGTTCAGCTTCGTAGAGGTTGGCGTAGCTGAGATCAGCATGGCTGAGGTTTGCGTCCATAAGGTCAGACTCACTAAGATTAATCCTGCTTAGCTTTGCTGCGCCCAGATTAGCTCCTTTGAGGTTAGCCTTTCTGAGACTGGAGCCAACTAGATTAGCGCCTCTGAGGTCAGCCCCAAACAGATTAGCGCCTCTGAGATCGGCTCCGATCACGTTTGCTTCAGTGAGGTCAGCACCTCTAAGGTCAGCGTTGTGGAGGTTCGCATCAATCAAGGACACTTCACGGAGATTAGCCTCAATTAGGGCAGCGTTCGGAAGCTCAGCATTGCTAAGGTTTGCGTGGCTGAGGTTTGCTGTAATTAGTCGAGCCTTGGACAAATCAGCTTTTCGCAAATTCGCGCCGCAGAGGTTTGCCCCTCTAAGATTTGCGCCTCTAAGGTCAGCTTCACTTAAGTCTGGTGCTATTTGATCGTTTTTCGTTCTCCACTCAATCCATCTCACTGCACCCTTCTCAAGTAGCGCAAGATGCTCCAGGTTTGCCATCAACTAAGTCTCCCTTGCTGAAGAAAAGTAGTGCCAACTAAAAACTTTAACCGAATGACCGCACGTTAAGGTGCAATTACCTTGATGGAGCGATCGCGTAGATCAACTGATGTAGCCTATTTTCAACACTCAAGGGATTTGTTACCTATTCGTTACGCATAGCAGCCGGATTCTCACGACCTGCCACGCTTTCAATTGCCCCTAATGCCGCTCTAGAACCTGCGAGAATATCCCGTTCTGCACCACCTAGGTAGAGGCGTCCGAAGCTGCCAACCGCTTGAACCTGCAAGATGTTAATCATTGCCGCCTTCTCTGCCTCATTGGCAGCGAGAGCAGCATAAGCGGCTGGCTCGACTTCCAATACATAAAGTGTTTGCCCTGCTAGAATCATCTGTCCACGGCGGGTACGATTAATTAATTGTGTTTGGTGAGCATCAATATTGCGGATAATCTGGCTAGAAATGACACGCGGTTTGAGACAATCCTGTTGGCGAACTCCTAGCGCGTCCAAAATTGCCTTCCCTGCTGCCCGCGTCTCTCCTTGTTGGCTGGAATGAACTTCCAAAAGCCCGTAAAGTCGTTCGACAACCAGCACCCCTGGACGGACTGAGGTAGATTTTAGGGCAACATCCGTAATTCGGTTAATTTCGATACCTGGTGAGATTTCCACCCACAACGATGTATCTCCTGGCAATGGCAAGAACCCCAGCGCCACCGTCCCCATGTATGCCGCGTGCTGAGGTTGCAAGCTATCGAGAAATACATAACTGCGTAGTTCTATACCCAAGGTTTTTTCTCCATATAGTGGGTAAAAATATGAAACATCTAGTCCTTTTGCTCACTCCATGTATTTTAAGTTGTCACTTGTAGAATTCAGATTTCACCTCACTGTAGCGGAAAAAGGATACTCACTATTCGATAATCTGTTACACTTTTAACTTGCTAAAAATCTATAGTAAAAGTTTTAATGTATTTAATGTAAAACTAAGGGTAAAAAAGATGAAATATCAAGTTAAAATTTTGGAGCCTACAGATTTATGGTACTTACAAAATAATATCAATAAAGAGACCAATAGGTTTTATCACCCAACCAAAAATATTCCCTTTGTTCAGCAAGTCGAGATTTACCTAGATAATTCTGGAGTAATAATCCAGAAAGGCATGTTGTATAGCTGTGTTGGTCGGTTGAATTATGGAGTTTATAAAACCGATAACCGTTTGAAAGATATGTGGGTATCTTTGATGACAGAAATGGACTATAACGCTCCGGTCTATCAAGGCACTGGTACAATTCACCTAGAACCCAGTCAAAAAGGAAATTTTCTGCATTACACACTCATTGAGCTATCCGATTCAGATCAATGGGAGTTTGATGATGGTATATTCCAGTTTTGTTCTGATAATGTGGTTATAGGTACAAAACGCTTAAAATTCCGGCAAGTAGCTGGTTCTAATGACGGAAGATGGAGAATTGCGCTTAGAGCTTTATCTGGGCAGACATCTAAAGCTGTAGTAGGTACAACTGCACCCGCCAGGATTATTGAAATCAAGAAAGGTGAAACCCTAATGGCTGATTATGATATGGTCAAAGGGTTTACAAATGGAATTGAAGAAGAGTATCGAAAATTAGGACATTTTGGGAAAGGAGGTGGAGAAGGTTATGTTTGGTTTTATGGAGGAGAAGGCAAATTATTAGTGTCAGAAATGAATGGTATGGGTCTTGGCTAAATTCTTGTTTTAGGACTTATCTATATCAATAGTTAGCTGTTGCGTTAAGCAATAGCTAAGTATAATATTTTTTACCAAAAAAAACAAAAATTAAGTATTTATGATGATAAATGACCAAAATATTAAGCTAGATCAATTTTTGAAGTGGGTCGGTGCTGCTTCTACGGGTGGTGAAGCGAAATTAATGATTCAAGGTGGTGAAGTGAAAGTCAACGGTAGTACAGAGACTAGACGTTCAAGGAAATTGGTAGAAGGAGATTCCGTAATGGTCAAAGACAAAATTTATAAGGTTGAGTTGAACTAACCGAAAACGAAAGCTAAAAGAATTTCTACAATAAACAGATAGATTAACTACCTAAGCATTGAATGGACTGGCAAGAAGTATCTGGTTGCTGGGTTTTAATTCCTCCGCGTCCCAGCGCAATCATACATTTCCTGGGTGGCGCTTTCGTTGCTGCTGCCCCCCAAGTGACCTATCGCTGGTTACTTGAACAACTAGGGCGTCAGGGCTATGCAATAATTGCAACGCCATTCGTGAATACGTTGGATCATGCTGCGATCGCACGCGACGTTCTCAACCGATTTGAGACGACCTTAGATCGGCTACAAACAACAAATGTTTTACGCAAACGGTATATGCCTATTTATGGTCTTGGACATAGTATGGGCTGCAAACTACATCTGTTGATCGGTAGCCTATTCAAAGTCGAACGTGCTGGTAATATCTTGATTTCCTTCAACAATTACCCTGCAACTCGCGCAATTCCTTTTATTGAACAGTTGAATATCAATCCTGCATTCAACGTTGAGTTTAGACCATCACCCTTAGAAACTAACGAGCTTATTGCCCAGCGCTACCAAGTTCGTCGTAATTTGCTAATTAAATTTACTAACGATGACATCGACCAAACTTCTAGCTTGACTCAAGTTTTACAAGAACGCTTCCCCAATATGGTTGTCATCCAAACACTAAATGGCAGCCATGTTACGCCATTGGGACAAGATGTTAACTGGCGGACGGGTTCAGTCTTTACTCCTTTTGATGCTGTTGGTCAGTGGATGAAGCAAGAAGTATATCGCGACCTCCATCAGCTCAAGCGGGAAATCATTCGCTGGCTAGAACCCTTCCAGTCTACCTAACACCAACTTTTAATAAGTACTAATCTATATCACTACATATAGCAAAAAGAGGCGGGGAAATCCCCACCTCTTAAGTACTATCTCTTAATTAATTACTTGTTTCAACAGGAACTTTGAGACCTTGTGAAGATAAGCTGCCGTCTGGAGAAATCGATTGACCTTCAATAAAGGAGCGCAACATCCAAGCCATCTCCTCGTGCCCCTCCATGAGTCCAGTTAGAAAGTCAGCAGTGCCTTCGTCGTGATACTTGTCAGAACACTGATCAATGTGGTCACGTAGATTACGAATGACTTGCTCGTGATCCGAGACTAGGTTTTCTACCATGCCACTAGCATTAGGAAGAGTACCAGGATCTTCCTTAATCGAAGCATATTTCAGGAACCCTTCAGCGGTACCAACAGGATAACCACCTAAGGAACGAATTCGCTCAGCCGCTGAATCGATAGTTTGTGTCAAGGTTGTGTAGTGTTCTTCCCACAGTTGATGCAAAGAGCGGAACTGGGGTCCAACAACATCCCAGTGGTACTTCTTTGTTTTGATTAATAGCAGATACATATCTGCTAAATCATGATTCAACAAGTCGGTCACGCCTTGACGCTGTTCTTCTGATAAACCTATATTTATAGGGCGCATAAATTTGTTCTCCACACTTTGAGACTATTAGTCATTGCAACAAATCTATACAGAAAGACCATCAGTCAAACGGAAGATCATTAGGTCAGTCATTAGGACTAACCATTGAGTAGCCTAAACAAGGAAAATCAGGCTTAGCTAGCATTGACAACTGGACTAACTTTGGCACGGTATAGCAGTTTCTCTTTCCAACGGTAACCTGTATACCGGACTTTGACAGTTTCTCCGAGTTGAGCTGTTCCCTCCATTAGTTGATGCCATTGTGGATCATAAGGCAGTTCAGAGCCAACGGAAGCGATCGCTTCTACTCCCCACTCTTGTAACAGCTGTTCCATTGGTCGAACTAAAGGCACTAATCTAACGGCTGGTAACTGGGGATTTTGTTGTGCCGCATGAGCCGCTGTTGGCCATTGTAGAAGCCAAGATTCTAACGTTTGTAAACTAGACTGCTGAAACTCCTGCCTTAAAGTTTCTTGCTGTTGCTCCAACTTTGCTTGTAGCCGTTGATATTCTTGCCTCAATGCCTCCACTTCATCCCCAGCGACCTGAGAAGCAGGGGCAGTAGACTCTAATGAAAAAGTTGCCAGCAACTCGCTTGCCGATACCTGCAAGGCTTGAGAAAGCTTTAGCAAAGTTTCTACTCGAATCTGCGATACCTCTCCACCGCGTAAACGCCTCAGTTGCTTTTCTGAAACCCCAGCACTTCGACTAAGTTGTCTGTAACTGGAAAAACCCAGCCGTTGCATCAATTGTTGCAATAGCTGGGTATAGTCTTGCTTTGAAGAAAGAGTCATGTGTTCCACACCCACTTGTCTAGCTAAGTACCAGTTGGAAGGAAATACTAAACCATTTAACAACTTAGAATAACGTGATGTGTAGCTTTTCACTCTAGCCTCTTCCCTAGCTCTTCACCTTGTAGGGAAGAGGGGTGGGGCTTAGGTTTTTTCAAAGCTGCACGTCACGTTAGAATAACTAACCTTCGCAACTCTAGATGCTAGGTTTTACTGGGCATTGAGAATACTACGCAGCATCCACGCAGTCTTTTCATGGACACGCAGCCGACCAGTCAACAAGTCAGCGGTGGATTCGTCGTTCCCGCGTTCAGTAGCAGGAAATACTGAACGTGCTGTCTTCGCTACAGCTTCATTGCCTTCTACAAGTAAACGCACCATTTCCTCAGCCGAGGGAACTTCACTAGTTTCTGGAATTGAACTTAATTCTGCAAAAGCACTGTAAGATCCAGGAGCAAACACACCAAGCGCTCTAATTCTTTCAGCAATATCATCAACAGCAATTGCTAGCTCTGTATATTGTTGCTCAAACATCAGATGCAGTGAATTAAATTGAGGCCCAGTAACGTTCCAGTGGAAGTAGTGAGTTTTCAGATACAACGAGTAAGTATCAGCAAGAACGCGAGAAAGTCCGTCAGCAATTTCTTTTCGGCTTTCTTCTCCAATGCCGATATCTACTGGTAAGTTTTTGTCTTGAGTTTGCATTGTTGTCTCCTAATTCAGCAATTTTTTATCCAGTAGCTACTTACAGCTCTCTCGATATTGATAAGTCGCAATCTGTTTTGAGCTTGAGTTACTCTCGTCATCGTACTTGATAGGGAAGATTTGGAGAGAAGTTTTCCTCATCCTTATACCAACCACTCGACTCGATTGAGTATGAGTTGAAGTGGTGCATGGCAATAACTTGTCAGTAATTAAGCCAAGTGCCTCTGTAGAACTGAGCGAGGCGCTTTGCGAACGCGGCAACGAATTGTTTCTTTGCCTAGGCGTTTGTGAGCCTCAAATCTATGGCAACCCGAAAACCCATAATACTGTCCATCCACTTCGAGGACATCTATGGGTTCGCGCAACCCCTCCTCTTTAATTGACTCCATTAGAGCGGTTACCTTGTTTTGATCATTCTCTCGCGGTAGGGGACGGCGAATTTCCCGCAGAGGAATTTCTCTTATATCTACCATGTTGCGAGTTGCTACCTCAATTCCTTACTTCTAAATCATACTCGTTATGAGTTCGTTCTGCAATACTTGTTGACTGACTAGAGTAGCGATGCATCATTATTGGTTGCCTCCAAGGTTGTTTCAAAACCACCGTTGGGTGTCCACTGGATGGCTCCATCACGCCCCGTCCAGTAGAGAGGAATCTTTGCTTTTCGTAGTAGCTGCGCTGTGTCTATGTCTACTGTGTTAGATGATGAGGCGATCGCGAATTTCGGCTGCAGAACCGCTAATAAGTCTGGGATTAAAGGTTCTCCAGTCCATAACAGCACTTGAATCTGACGGAGATTGTTGGTTTTTGCTAACTGCTTTTGTATATCCGGCTGAACTTCTCCCAAAAGCAACCACATTTGCTCTTGAATTTTCAGTTGCAATACCGCAGGTTGAGCATTAATCAATTCAATTAGTGTAGAGCCAACAGACAAGGTTTGACCGACTGACACTGACTGGTAGTCACCTTGTTGGGATTGGACGGCGTTGGCGATTGCAGAGGAAGATGCAATTGCATCCTTCCCTTGGGTGCTGGCTGACGCTGGCAACGAATCAGCACTGTCGTAAAATTCCTTTACGGGTAAGCTTTCCAGCATTTGGAGCCAACCACTTCTAAGACGAGGTTGTGAATCGAGAGCAATCGCCCAATCAATTTGATTCACACCCTGCTTCTGCAAAAAAGGCAGCACCGTAAAACGTGCAGTATCCTCTTCGCCACTATTAAGCAATGTGACTTGTCCATGATCTTGAATTATCAAAACCTGCTCTTGAGCTGCGGCTAGCACTGTTACTCGATACTGAGCAGCTTTTGTCTGCCAAAGAGGGAAAGCAATCAACGATAGAGCTACTAAAACGACCATCCACCAGCGGCGTTGCAACTTCTTTCTCGTGGAGCTTATCCCAATCAGCCCGTAGATTAGCAGCAACGACAACAGTGAAATTGTGCCAACGGCTACCGAGCTTCCGGGTAACCTATTAAAAAATTCCACCAACGCCATCAATAACTGAGTTGGATAGTTAAGCAACCAAGCAAGTGCGCTTCCTACGACTGGGGAGATTAGTGCAGCTAGGGCACTGATGATACCACCAAGACTGATGAGAGCGATTAATGGTGCACAAATGATATTTGCTGCTGTGCTGTAGGGTACCACCATGCCAAAGACATGCAATTGTAGAGGTAATGTCCATAACGCCGCAGCAAGGGGAATTGTAATTAAGGACGCGATCGCAGGTGGTAGCCAGTCTAGTCGCTTTGTTAGTGGTGGTACAGTGACTAGCAATCCCAAAGTTGCCAAAAAGCTTAACTGAAATCCTAAATCCCAAATCCAAAGTGGATTGAAAATCAGCAACAGGGTTGCTGCAACTAGCAATGAGCCTAATGGCTTCACCTTCCGTTGTGTTACCAACGCAAGCAAGGCTCCAAAACCCATAATTGCGGCCCGTAGCACCGAGGCTTGTAACCCTGTTAAAGCGACAAAAATTCCTAAAGCAATCGTTCCAAAAGCTAACTGCGCTCTCACCGAAAGACGTTTAGTTAGAACCAGTACGAAACCTAAAATCAGAGAAGTTTGAGTTCCAGAAGCGGCTAAAGTATGAGCCAATCCACTTTTAATAAATTGATCCCGGATGTCGTAGGGTATGTCCACTGCTCGACTTCCTAAAACCATGGAACTCACAAGCGATCCTGCTGGACTACCAAGCCACAGTACTTGTGAACGAAGAATTCGCTGCTGCAAGACCCAGCGACCCCAGCGACGTGCTTGCTGTTCCCCTGATTCACTAACTTGACGTCCGCTAAAACCAGCAAAGGAGCCTTCTCTTGCCAAATAAGCTCTAAAGTCAAAATCACCAGGGTTTGAGGCTGGCTTGGGTTTGTATAAAACACCAGTGACAGCTATGTTTTGACCAGGGTAAATACCAGTCGCCTGAAGTAGGGGTACCGTAACATAAAGCTTACCCGTCACTCCCTTACTAGTAACACCTGCCTGATTGCTGCTTTCAACCTCATTCAATTGCTTTACTTCTAACCAGAATTGTCCTTTTGAAGAACGTGTAAGGCGAGGGAGATTCTGAACTATGCCTTGAACCGTGACAACTTGCTCTTGGACGGTGCCATTAGTTGAACGAACAAACTGGCTAATGTCATTCAATGTTGGTTGTGGCACTCGCGCTTGAAAATAAAGAGGTGCTATGGCTCCAACTAATCCAGCAGCTAGCCACAGCCTTGGTTTGGGTCCTGTTCGCCAAAATCGAGGTATAGTGATCGCCCCCACTATCCCCAATACAAATATCCCTAAAATTAGTACACCTAGCTCTTGCCAAGAAACAGAGCGAGTTGCTAAGTCTAGACTTGCTGTCAACAGCAAACCACAAATATAAGCCAAACTCAGTAGAACACCACTAGCAGGATTCATTAGATTGCTAAACCCAGCTTGAACCCCAGTACAGCATGAAGGAACAGTAAACAAAGTGCTGTACTTCCCAAGTAGGCGTGAACAGTACGCAGTAAAGCTCTGTTACCACCAAAGCCAGTGAACGAGATAATGCCATTGGCGGCTAATAAAATCAGTACAATTGAACCAGTCCAAAAGTGGGGACTTTCCAAAACGGCTTCATGCTGCATCACTAGCGATAGAACTCCACCGATGTATCCCAAAGCTACAAAAAGAAACATCCAAGGAGCAAGCTTACGATGATCATCTCGACTTTTCATTGCCAATGTTGAATCAGCTACCACCCGTCCGCGCCATCCTGCTAAACCAATAAAACTACCCATTACAAAGACTACAATTGCCATCATCAATGGGTGCCCCCAATGCACAATGGGATCAGGAATTCCTAAACTCCGAAATTGATTGGCAATTGGTTCTAGTAGCTGACTGATATTTGCCATTAGTTTTTAAAGCTCCTTCCATGTCAGTTTTGCTGTCTGTTCAGTTATCTCTCTGCTAAGTTAATCAAGCCACTCGATGAAGTAAAGATTTTCCAGTGGCGACAGTCGCACTTTTAGCTAAACTGGCGGTTCTTAATCTTTAAACAGTTACTTTCTCTAGGGGAAATCCTAAACTTTGCCGTTGCTGTAGGTAAAGCTGAGCTACTTGTCTTGCCAGCTGACGGATTTTGCCAATGTAACGTGTCCGCTCTGTGACCGAAATAACACCTCTAGCATCAAGCAGATTGAAAGTATGAGAACATTTCAACACGTAGTCAAGTGTAGGTAGAACAAGCCCTTTTTTGCTAAGTTGCTCTGCCTCCTGCTCATAGAGTTCAAATAGGGTAAACAACAAATCCGGATTGGAAGCCTCAAAATTATAGGTACACTGCTCTATTTCTCCCTGAAGGTGAACATCCCCATAGCTAATTTGGTCATTCCAGCGAATTTTAGGGAAAGCATCGACTTCCTGAAGATACATTACTAGTCGTTCGAGACCATAAGTAATTTCAATGGAGACGGGACGACAGTCAATACCGCCGCACTGTTGGAAATATGTAAATTGGGTAATTTCCATCCCGTCTAACCATACTTCCCAACCAACACCCCAAGCACCCAGTGTTGGAGCTTCCCAATTATCCTCGACAAACCGAATGTCATGGTCTTCAGGACGAATACCCAACGCCTTAAGGGAGTCTAAATACATCTCCTGAATATTCTCTGGCGAAGGCTTAATTAAAACTTGATACTGATAGTAGTGCTGGTAACGATTAGGATTTTCGCCATAACGTCCATCTGTTGGTCGTCGGCATGGTTCAACATAAGCTACAGACCAAGGCTCAGACCCGATCGCTCTCAAAAACGTATGGGGACTCATAGTACCCGCGCCTTTCTCTGTGTCGTAAGGCTGTGCAATTAAGCAACCGCGATCGCTCCAGAACTGATGCAGCGTAGCTATCACTGCCTGAAAATTCATAGAAACCTCCACAAATGCCTGAAACCCATAATCCATTTTTGCGTAAATGCATCCGTAAAACTGGATTTAGGGCATTACAAAAAAATCATCCAAGGGGTTGACACGTGAAGAATGAGGATATATATTGGTAAATGCGCTTGAGACAGACAACTGCTCCCAAAGCGCCCCGAAC
>NZ_JCACKQ010000063.1:0-38472 GCF_059505465.1 Symplocastrum torsivum
AACTAAGGTGACCCAACTGGCGAGCCGCAGCGAGTAATGTATCTATTTCCTGAAAAAGATACAAAGCAAAAAGCGCTCTACTTTAGACCAGCTAGGGCAGTTGTCTGATTGAATAGATTATGGAAACAAAGATTATCAGTTGCTCAACTGTAGTAACAAATTTGTTACTACGCTAATGCTCTTTAGGCGGAGTCTTAAGAAATATTTTTGATAAGGGTCTGATGCCTACAACGTCCCAAAAAGATAGAAAGATGGGGTTTTAGGGACATAGATAAAGTTACGAGTTGTTGGTACAGATTTTCAGCCGGAAAGGGGTAGTCGAGAGCCAGGTAGAGACAGTATCAAAAAATGGTCGTTTTTTGCTACACAACGGGACGTTTGTGTAACAGGATTGGACATCCATAACGCGCTCGCGCACTTCGAGAATATTCCTGCTTGTTGCGAGTGAGGACTTGGTAGAGCCAGAATCAGACTTTCTAACTTAAGTAATTTGGGCAGTGTCCTGGGAAGTGGGCTGACTGCTCATAGCTCCGTTGGTCTTTTACCCAAACCTTCCAGCTTATGACACCTAAGTTTGAATGTTTAAGCAGCACTCACTATTGCTTTCGTTAAATTTCTATAGGTATTTCTGACAAGACACGTAAAATTCTTTGGCTGAGATTCAGTTGTTGTTTACTTTAGGCAAAGTTTCATGGGCAGAAACAGGATGAACCTTAATCACTTTGAAGATGTCAATCAGTATTACGAACACGTAAAGAGTGATTTACTTCAACATGAAGCACACCATAATCTGATATTCGGGGTGATTGACGGGTTGATAAACCAGCCGGAACGGTTGATCAATTCTCCCTATTTGGTGACGGTGGAGGAAGATAGTCGCATACTCGTCGTTGCACTTCTGACCCCGTCACGCAAGCTTGTTTTATCTCGATCTTTGCATCCTCAGGCACTCAACGCAGTTGCACAAGACCTTCAGGCACAGCAAGCCTCTATAGCTGGCGTCGTTGGTCTAGTGGATGAGGCGCTAGCATTTGCCCAAGCCTGGCAAGCCATTGCAGGTCAGTCTTATCGCCAGGGTATGCAAATGCGTGTTTATCAGCTTGAAACTGTACAGCCTCTGCGTAAAGCCAACGGCTATTTTCGACAAGCTACTCAAGCAGACCGTAATGTATTAATTGATTGGTCTCAAGCATTTATTCAAGAAGCCCTGAACAAGACAATTGAGTATGATGAGGCTGAACAAATTATTGAGCGTTATCTCAGTAAGGGTGCCTTATCTCTTTGGCAAGATCAGGTTCCGGTTGCGGCGGCAGGCTACAGTGGGGCAACTCCCAATGGAATTCGGGTTAATTTTGTGTATACCCCGCCTAACTATCGTCGCCAAGGTTACGCCAGTTCCTGTGTTGCAGCTCTGAGTCAAACTCTACTCGCTCAAGGACTGAGGTATTGCTTTTTGCTTACGGACTTGGCGAATCCAACTTCTAATCATATTTACCAAGCGATTGGTTATCAGCCTATCTGTGATCTGAACGACTATTGGTTTGAGGAATGAGATTCAGAAACTGAGGAGTGCAATTAAAAGTGGTGGTTCCCGTCAAGTGATCGCATAACTGCAACTAGTCAAGGGTATGGCATTAGTAGTTTTATATACTAAACTCATCCGATTCGCCTAGATAAACAGTATGTCTTTACAACCGGCTCAAGGACAGTCAAACGAAAACCCAGAAATGACAAAAACTGGGTTTCTTGAACGCCTAGTCGGGCAATGGGAGGGCGAAGGGAAGTCGAATAACCGTGAGATTCGTGATTTGATGCAGTTCGAGTGGGCGTTGAACCAGCGATTTGTGCGCTTCTTCTACAGGGCAATAGCGGGAGATAACTACGAAGGAGAAGGATATATTTGGTATAATCCCTCGCACAGATGTTATGAATGGTGGGAATTTAACAACGGACAACGTCCAGTACGTAGGCATACAGGGCACAGCAACCCAAACCAACTAGTACTGGAGGAAGACGGCGAGGAGCAAAAGATGCGCCTAACCTTTACTTTTGTTGACGACAGCACGTTGGAGATGACCGAATCCGTTTTAGAGGAAGAACAAGTCGAGCCTTACGTAAGGGTGAGGTTCCAGCGAAAAACTTAAAGAAGTTAGATCAAGGTGAAGCTGGGCGATGTACTTGCATTCCTTACTATATGTGCTTCAATCTTTGATGCCAGGAAGAGAAGATGTTGCTCAATTGAATAAAGAAGAAATAATCGGCACAGAAGAACGAAACACTCTACAGGGAAGTGGAAATAAGCGGTTCCACATTTAACTCGTTATTCGAGGGCTAAGTTTTGCTGCTCCAGAAAAGCTCGAAAGGTTCTACGTTCTCGGACAGATAAACGACGAGCTACATTATCCGTCCACTTGAGATTCGGTTGAATACCATATCGCTCAGGGTGAAGCTGTTTTTCAGTGGGAATTGGTGTGAGACCATGACGAGTGTCGTCATAAGTATGCAACTGTTCTAGGAGATGGGAATCATCGTAGTGATTTCGATGAACCACCACCGATTGTGGGAGACGAATCGTTGTCTTGCCTTCGTCGGCTGGATAACCCAATCCTAATCCAGCAAATGGGTAAACACCTGTTGGGAGTTTCAGCCAAGCCGATACTTGCTCGATCTGATTTCTCACAACACTGATTGGGCAACACCCTAGTCCAAGTGATTCGGCGGCAACAATCAAGGACATCATGGCGATTGCTGCATCCCCAGTCGCGTTGACCAGCATATCGAGAGTGTTGTTCTCATTAACCAGTCCTTTACTTTCCGTAATTCGCCACCCACGACGTAAGTCGGCACAAAACACGAGAAGATGTGGGGCCTTATCAACCCAATCGTCCATACCAGGTAGTTGACTAATTTGAGCTTTGAGTTCTTTTTCCTCCACGACAATGATCGAATATTGCTGTAGATCCGATTTCGAGGGAGCCGATTGAGCACAAGCCAACAAATAAGTAAGGGTGGACTCACAAACTCTGTCGTTACGAAAATCTCGGTGGCTACGTCTATTCAACAGTTGACATGTGACTTGAGTCTCGAAAGTTGGCTCGCCGAGGGGAACGGCAGTCCCATATCGTTCTGCTGTTAGGTGGTCAGTACTACTGTTAAACAGTTTTTTTCTAGTCATATTGATAATAGTGTTGGTACTTTAGCCGCCAGCATGGCTTAACAATAACCTCGGATTGGGTACAAGGTACTTCTGGTATGACCGTGAGATTGAGTTTTACCTTACCTTTCTTTCGAGCCAACACACCTAACTTCAAATTCTTCAGTGAGTTTTCGTTCATCCGATTAGGCGTATAACTGGATTTACTTGAGTCTTTGCTTAATCCCATCTGGTAGAAGTATGAGCAGACCATCCAGCAATAGATGATTGAGATCCGATAACTCCACTCCTACCAGAAATGCGCTCACTTTTTGCCAGGTGATATCCTATTGCACTTGCTGTAATCCTGGAAAGATAACCCACAGTGCTCAGAGTAGAGCCAGTTCGGAGATGCTGTTGCGACTTGGCTGGTTTTTCCAACTTATAAAGTTCTGTAATAGTTGCATAACTTCTCGGACTAGCCCAGATAACTCAATAGGGAGAGTTAAACAAGTTCTCAAAGTATCGGTGGCGACATTCATGCTTAGTTTAACGCAACAATGGAGGACTTAATGCTGAAGCAAATTACTCTACTTTTTGGATTGCTGATCTTGGCTGGTAGTGTAGTCGCCTGTGAAGCAAAGGTGCCTAATAGTCCATCGTCTTCGGTTTTCATATATGACGAAGCTATTGATCCGCACGAGCAAGTGGATACGGCTCTTAAAAAGGCAAATGCAGAAGGAAAGCCCATTTTGATGCAGATTGGCGGTAACTGGTGTAAGGATGCTAAGCGCTTAGATGCTTTTTATAGTGAGCAGCCAGCAGTCAAGCAGGTTATCGAAGAGAAGTTTGTTTTCATTAGGGTGAACAACGATCGAGAGAACCCAAACTGGGAATTTTTCAACAAGTTACCCAGTTTTTCTTGGATTCCGACACTAATAATCTTGGATGCACAAGGCAATATCGTTGCTGTGCGCGAAGGTAAGCAATTGGAAACCAACAATGAGTATGATGCACAACTTATCCTCTCTTTTTTGAATGAAGGAACAAAGTGACCGATCTGACGGATTTGATTCAATTACTTGACGCAGCCGTCTGTAATATTCTCTAGGACTTACAAGATTTCCACTAACTACTATCCCTGATAAAAAAAAGTGTTACTCGTGGAAATTCCCTACTAAGAGAATCCTCATTACCCCCTGATCGGCAACCTCTTGAAAAGCTATCTCACTAGAGGCTATAACAGTCTCTACATAAGCCAAAAGTGTTGAATCATTCATAGTAATGATGTATCACCATTCTTGATATTCTAAAGTTTTTACTAACATTCCATCCTTCTCAGTACATTCCTCCGTCGGCACTCTGCAAACCCGAAAAAACAGAAAAGATTAGAAAAGTTGTTGAGGCAAATGGAAACTCTACTAGCTGAGAATTAATTCTCTGACTATCAAAGAAATCCGGCTCGCAAGAAATTGAACTCTAGTTAGAGGCTCAATGAGGGTGCAAGGGCGTAATTTTTCGTTAGATCATCAAGGAAAACACGATCACAGAGGTTAAGCAGTTCTACCTCAGTCTGCGTCTGTCGCATCCGCCGCAAGAAATCTCCTTCAGCATCAACATTCAGGGCAATGTAGTTGAGGAACATTTTGAGATAGCCGACGCGCGATCGTACTGGCATGGTTGCTGCCGTGGGGGTTTGCCATAAACGCTCAATATAGTGGCGTACCTCGACTAAAGGAACGGGCGTGATCGGCTCTCCTCGCAAAGCCTGCCGAATTTGATTAAAAAGCCAAGGATTCCCGATCGCCCAACGTCCCACCATCACTCCCGCCGCGCCTGTTTGAGAAAGCACATCTAGGGCTGTTGTCGCCGAGTGGATATTGCCATTGGCAAGCACTGGACAATGAACCCGTTTGACCGCTTCAGCAATCAAATCATATTTCACTGCCCCGTGGTACATATCTTTCACCGTGCGACCATGCAAAGAGAGCAAATCAATGCTGTGGCGATTAATTAGATCGAGAATCAAGTAGAAGGTATCTGTATTTTCAAAGCCTATACGCATCTTGACAGTTAAAGGTCGATCATTGACAGCTTGCCGCAGTTCTCTCAAAATCCGATCTACTTTTTCGGGTGAGAGTAGCAATCCACCGCCAACATTTTTGCGATAGATTCTCGGTGCGGGACAGCCCATGTTCAAGTCAACTCCAGCGATATTATAGTTGCACAGATCAATCGCTGTTCTGACTAAGTCGGGAATGCTTTCGCCAATCATTTGAGCAAAAATGGGACGACCTGTGTCGTTTTCAGTGATGGATGCCAGAATGCTACGATTGAGCCGTGAGGTATCATTGACGCGGAAGTACTCGGTGAAGAAGTAGTCAGGACTGCCGTAATGGGCAATGACCTTCATAAACCAATGGTTTGTCACATCCTGCATGGGTGCAAGAGCGGTGAGGGGTAGGTTGGGATGGAGCGATGGGGGGAGTAATACCTGGGACATAGAGATTCCAGTGTTCGACAAAGCCTCACTGTATCAACTAGGGTAGTAGGTCGGGTCTCCTCTGTATGCGATCGCCCGGAATGCCCCCCTTTGAGTCATCACTGGATAAATTGCCGCTTCACTCATTTCAGGTAATCGCTCATAGTCCTTTAATTGCCATGGTTGCTACCCGGATTGGACGCACTCGGTTTAGCTGAGATTGCCATTTGCTCCAGCTAAGTGTTTAGGCTGAGATAGGCATCCTGTGTTGAACCACCATCATGAAAAAGAAACGCCCGCAACAACAAGTAACACCCCCAGTCAAGGGATTGAATATTATTGCACTGAAGCGTTCAGCTTCCCCAGTCGAGCCGTCACAGGAACAACCAACAGCGGTATCGATTGAAAAGCCGGAAATCGAGGCGACATCTGCCTCAGAGGCAGTGGCACCCAAGCCAGTGGATGACCTTGCTCCTGCATCTTCTTCCGTTCCCACTTCGCCCCCCGTTTCAGAGGCGCTTACATCTTCCCCAGAACAGAACCCAGAGCCAGTGCCCGACTCCATCGCCTCTGACCCCGCTTCGGCGGTCTTATTTCAAGCGGTTGGCATAATCTGCGGTGAGATAACCAGCGAGGGGGACAAAACTTTTGTGACAATCGGGGAAAAGTTGTATGCACTCTATTATTCCAGCACACATAAGAGGGCTTATGAGGCGCTTAAAAAAGAGATCACTTGTACCGGGATTACCCAGCAAAAGTTAATCGTCTATCCCAGGATTACTCACTTCCCTGGAGGAAAACAGCCCTACCGCCTAGCCTTCCAACTGGCAGGGTTTGTCGGTCACTCGGTGTCTGGAGAGGGAATTGAGAGTGTTCTGGAAGAAAACGAGTTCAAAATCTGTGGTTTATGGCAGTTCATTCCGGTTTGTCGGGTACCTTGCATCTCAGTATTTAAAAACTTTGATAAGCAACGGCTTGAGTACATCAAATCGGCACCCTTGGACAAAAAAGTAAACTTCATGAAGGCATCTCACATTCCGGTACTCTGGCGAGATGCCCCTGTGCCTCCATTCCGGTTCAACAAAAACCTGGATAAAGAGACTCAGGGCAAAGCGTCTTTTGTGCAGCTCAAGGCACGGTTCAACAGCGCCAACGACAACTTTGAGTTTGTCGAGCTTTTAGGAACCCCTAGTGAGTCGCCGCCTAATTACCTAAAAGCTGGCTCGAAGGATAAAGCTGATGCCGCCAGGACAAAACTTGCGGCTTCAAAAGCTCGGAAACACTCGTCTTCGCCAGTTTCAGACAACAACGCTGCCCAACAACCTGGTGCTACCTCTAAGCCTAAGCCTAAGCCTAAGCCTAAGCCTAAGCTCAAGGTTGTCGCCGAGCCTCACGAGGCGACGCGCTCGTGAAGTTGTGGCACAGATACTTGAATTAATTCTCAAATATATTGGCTCCTTTAAAACTTCATCTAAGTGCTTCCAGAGAAGATTCATAAGGGGCGATCGCCTGTTCACACTTTATCAATTCTTCATAGATAGGGGGTGACACCCCTCACCCCCCAAGGGTAATAATAAGGTTAGTAGATGCACCCTGATGACTGAGAGAGCCGCACAACGTGACTCTCTTGTTTTTTTTGTGATCGTGGTTTTGTCTCAAGAGTTTAGTGTAGTTATAACTATTGCTTCTTTCGTTATAACTACTGCCAGACGTTGTTTGTCTAGAAAAACTTGGTTGACGTGTAGATTTCATACAGTGCAATTCGCTGATCCTGTAGTGTACGAAATATACACTACAGGTCTGATGACCTAAACGTTTTCGTGTGTCGGTTGCTTTGTGTTATCAACACGAACCTCTGCATTTTTTCCGGTGATGTTGGCTTCATTCTTAGTATTTTGGGCAAGACCCGCAGCACCCGCGATCGCTGTTCCAGCTAAACCCATACCAGAAGAACGTTGACCGTCACTAAGAGGACACAGTACAGCAGCAAGACCAATTACTCCACCAATAGTTGCCAAAAATACGGGAGTGCAAGCTCGAACTAACTCAGGATTCATCTCTTTCGCAGTTGTCATTGTGTAGAAGCTCAGCTTTACAGTGAGCTGTATTAACCTATCCACCCGCATTCCAAGGTTTACGCAAGTATTTCAAATACTTAAAATTCTTTCAACAAGGGATGCTGGGTAAGATAATCCTTACTACCCTGAAGAAAGCTCGAAATCCTAAAATCTTTTCAAAAAGTACCCTCATAGGTACCCTAATCCCCTCGGCTCTACGAGTGTAGTTCGTTCTACAGACTCGTCAAGGGACGCTTCGCTACGCCCTTGACCCTCCACTAATTCGCCAACAGCTTCTTAGAAATCGCGGCTACAAAACCGAAGTCCGCCTGTGCGGACTGTCTTAAAACCTGCGTAGGCGGGTTTTGTTTGTATAGCCCCAGACATAAGAGTCTGTGGGCAATTTGCAACGCAAGGGATGCACCCATAGCGAACTTGCTTTGGGGTCATTCCGCTAACGATTAAAATTTTAGGTAAATCGGAAATCAAACTTGAAAGGATTGAATCAACGGTTAGATGATTTACTCATGATTTCTCTTCCTGATAAATCCTAGTAGCAGTTCTTCTGCCGTAGAAAATGGTAAGAAGGGCAGTGGCGTATGCAAATAAGCTGTAAATGGCAGCAGGAATCGCCAGATCGGGATTATTTAACAATCCGGCAGTAATGGCGATCGCCAGCGTCGCATTTTGAATTCCCACCTCGATCGCGATACAAATCTGCTGAGGAAATTTTAGGTTCAACAACTTACCCAACCCAAATCCGCTCGCCATTGAGATCACATTGAGCAGAACTACCCCAATCCCAACTTGGGCAATAAAAGTGGGGAGGCGATTCCACTCATGAATGATGATTGCCAGGATAATCAAAGCGAGGAAGCCAATGGCAAGACGGTTTGCAACCTTCTCTAGTCGGCGGGCTAAATTAGGAAACTGTTGCCGAATCAACATTCCCAGACCAACTGGCACCAGCGCGATCGCGAAAATTTGCAGCATGGTTTGCCCAACGGGTAAGGCGATCGCCGCACTTTGACCAGCAAAGTATTGCAGTGACAAATTTGCGAATATGGGAATTGTGAATACGGTAATGGCACTACTCAAAGCCGTTAGAGTCACAGAAAGGGCAACATCTCCTTTCGCCAAATAAGTAATCATATTTGAAGAAGGACCGCCTGGACAGAGTGCTAGCACCATTAATCCCACCGCCATTTCTGGTCGCATGGGCACGATTGAAGCGACTAGAAAGGCAATGATGGGGAGAAAAACCAATTGGCTGACTAAACCAACAGCCACCGCTTTAGGATAGCGGGTCACTCGTTGAAAGTCTTCTGGTAGAAGGGTTAACCCCATGCCTAGCATCACGAGCGCTAGACCTACTGGTAAAAGAACAGCGGTAAAAAAGGTAGCTTGCATGGAAGGAAAAAGCCTCCTTGAGCTTGCAGAAGCTATTCGTGTACTTGGTACAGGAACACAGGAAGATCAGAGAGAGTTAGAGCAATGGGTCGAATCGATGAAAAAGCATTTAGATGAGGCAACGCTTCAAAAGATACTAACAGAAAGAAAGCAAGCTCAGGAAAACAATGCTGGTGGACCAGTTGTTGCTGAACTGCGAAAAGCAGTTCATAAAGTTTCCTCTGAAACTCTGCAACTTTTGGGAAATGCTCACGTAGAGCTGTAGGGGTGGAAGATTGTTTGAGCTTGTCGCCAATCCGTAATTTTCCGACATTTGTTGCCTCAACCGGGCTACCTTACGCTGTGTCAGTACAAAGTTGTACCGCACAAAGAAATTGTTCGGGCCGATTCAATTGAACCGACACGAACCGACTAACTTATTGCTGATGCTCAGTCGCCAGCAGCGTCACGACATCGGCATGAGCTAACACCACATCAGGATGGCGTTGAAACGCTGCATCATACTTCATCGCGAAATCATCCCCTAATTCATCTGGGGTCAGCAGGATACGAACATCACTCACCAGAGCAGCAATCACCTCTGAGGTCACAGGTTCCGATGCCTGTAGCAAATCATCAATTTGCACAATCAGTTCTGAGAGTCGATGTAACCAGGCAAATTGGTCGTGATTGATTACCAGTTGCAGCAATTCACCTCTGGAAACCTGTCCTCGGACTTGTTCATATATTAAACGCTCTGTATCCAGCAAAAGTTTGTGCAGACGTAGCAATTTAATTCGTAACTCGCTGAGTAATTGATGTTGAGCGATGCGTTGTTGAAGTATGTTAATCATGGATACGTCCCATCCTTCCATTGCGGTAGTCTTCAATCGCTTGCAGAATTTCGGCTTCAGTGTTCATCACAAAGGGACCATAGCGCACCACAGGCTCATTGAGTGGTACGCCGGCAATGAGCAGCAGGTCGAGGGGTTTTTCGGCATCAGCCGAGTTAGCAATCGTCACCTCTGGCCCATCCTGAGCAAAGAGCACCATTTGCCCATCATCACCACGCTCAAGCTCTGCCCCAAATAAGCCCGCTCCCTCTAGTACATAGGCAAAGGCGTTGTATTCCTTCGGCACAGGTTGAACAAGAGTTGCGCCGGGTTGCAGCGTCAAGTGCAGATAAATAATCGGTGTGCGCGTCTCAATCACCGCTTTTGCCCCTAACGCTTCTCCCGCAATGACCCGCACCGTCACGGAAGCATCCTCGGTTTGAGCCACGGGAATTTGAGCTGACGGAATTTCCTGATAGCGGGGTGGAATCATCTTGTCTTGTTGCGGCAAGTTCACCCACAGTTGAATTCCATGCAGCCGTCCACCACGGCGGGTAAACTCTGCCTCCGGCATTTCGGAATGCACGACACCTGCGCCAGCCGTCATCCACTGCACATCGCCGGAATTTAAGAGTCCGGCATGTCCTTGAGAATCCTTGTGTTCTAACCGTCCTTCCAGGACATAGCTAACGGTTTCAAAGCCACGATGGGGGTGGTCGGGTGCGCCTTTCGCCTGACCCGGTTTCAGATTAACAGGACCGAGTTCATCGAGGAGGAGAAACGGGTCAAACTCTGAGAAGCTGCTTTTTGGGAAAGGACGACGCACCAGGAATCCTGCGCCTTCTAGCGTCTCAACGCTGTTGATGATTCCGGCAACAGTTCGTAGTGTTTGAGTTGGCACGGTCATACAATCGCCTCCGATGATTGGACAATTCTTTAGTTTGTCCTGTCCTATATATGATTAATCATATATTAACATGGGAGTAGATGAATATAACGAGTGGGGCTTTTCCCCCCTATAGTTCGGTAAACCGTTTATGTCTCTTGCCCACGTCATTCTCGGTCTTCTCCAGCAGCAGGAGAGGACAGGCTACGACCTCAAAACCGAGTGCTTTAACCAGTGCCTTGCCCACCTGTGGCCTGCCGATCAGGCGCAGATTTATCGCACATTAGACAAGCTAGAGGCGCAGGGTTGGATTGTCTGTACTGTTCAAATTCAGCAGGATCGTCCCAACCGTAAGGTTTACCAAATTACAGACACAGGCGTAGCCGAGTTAACCCAATGGCTCCAGACGCATCAACCCTTACCGATTCTACGAGAACCTTTACTCGCACAACTTCACTTTGCCGCCCTCTTACCAAATGAGGCGATTATCCCACTGCTGGAGCAAGAGCTTGAGGCACGGCGCGAAAAGTTAGCCGAGTGCGAAGCGCTAGCGGCTTCATCCCTGGAGGCTCCGGTTGCTTCCCGTGAGCAGAAGATGCATCGATTGGTGGTGGAGTTAGTGACACGACGGGAACAGACCTATCTGGATTGGCTTCATGATGCCATAGAAACGCTCCGAAGCTAGCCCTTGATGAGTTTGTGAGCTTGGGCTGTTGTCTGGTTCAATAGGTTATGGAAAGTTCTCTTTACTGAATATAAGATGTATGGCTAAGAGATGACGGAACAAAGAACCACGCAATCCGAGTTGGTTCTAACCACTCCCACTCCGCTCACGGCTCATCCCGCTGCCGTCTATCTAGCTAGCTTAACCTCTGGTAGCCGGCGCACGATGGGTAAAGCTCTAAATGTCATTGCTCGTATTCTAACAAACGGTCAATGTGATGCTTTGTCCCTAGATTGGTCAAAGTTAAGATACCAGCATACAGCAGCCATTCGAGCGGTGCTGATGGAACAGTACGCACCCGCCACAGCTAACCGAATGCTCTGCGCTTTGCGACGGACACTCAAAGAAGCACGGCGGTTGCGATTAATCAGTGCCGATGATTATGATGCTGCTGTAGACCTCAAGAGCGTGCGAGGAGATTCGCCCTTAAGAGGAAGAGTCTTGAAACAGAGCGAGATTGCGGCTCTCCTAAAAATTTGCAAGAATGACCCTTCACTGATAGGTGCTCGCGATGCGGCGTTGATTGCGATTCTTGCTGGCTCTGGCATCCGTCGAAGTGAGGCAGTGGCTCTTGAAGTTGCCGATTTTGACTCCGAAACAGGTGCCTTGCAAGTCCGCAAGGGGAAGGGGAGAAAGTTCCGTATAGTGTACTTGCCTCCTGGTGCGATCGCTGCCGTCAAGGCTTGGTTGGAGGTCAGAGGGAATTCTCCAGGTGTTCTCCTCAATCCAATTAGACGGGGAGGTCACATTGAGGCGAAGAGTATGACTGACCAAGCCGTGATGGTGATTCTTCGCAAACGAGGGGGGCAAGCTGGAATAGCAACCTTTTCTCCTCACGACTTCCGTCGCACGTTTATCAGTAACTTACTGGAAGCCGGTGCCGATGTTTTAACTGTGAGCCGCTTGGCTGGACACTCCAATCCGGCTACTAGCTTAAAATATGACCTGCGTGGGGAGAACGCCAAGCGAAAAGCTATCCAATTGTTGCACGTTCCCTATGAGGAGTAATTCTTATTCAAGCAAGGGTTTAATTGAGTGCGGCGGTCTTATGATTAGCTTATCGTTACCTAAAAGAGCCGCAGCCAAGTGAGCCGCGTCATCTCACTATTTAATCAATCGGGCGGGGTCGGGAAAACGACCCTGACGATGAACCTCGGCTACCATTTAGCACAGCGAGAGCATCGAGTCTTGTTGATTGATTTAGATCCGCAGTCCTCGCTGACGACGTTTATGGGTCTAGAGCCGTTAGAAATTGAGAAAACACTCTACGAGGCACTGCTCGAAGATGAACCACTGCCCATCCATACCAACATCCACGGTGTTGATTTAGCTCCAGCCAACATTAACTTGAGTGGGGCGGAACTGGAACTGGTGACGGCGGACATGCGGGAGCAACGGATGAAGGATGCGCTCGCACCCGTCCTCGACGAGTATGCATTCATTTTGATTGATTGTCCGCCCAGCCTTGGCATCTTAAGCTACATCAGCCTGGTCGCCTCAACCCACGTTTTGATTCCGATTCAGACGCAATATAAAGCTTTCCAGGGAACTGACTTGCTATTTCGCACCATTAAACGGGTGCGTTCCCGTGCGAACCGTCAACTCAAGATTGCCGGGTACTTGCCCACGATGTTTGCCAAGGGCAACTCTCAAGACCAACGTATCCTCCAGGCAATTCAAGACCAGTTTTCAGACGTTGAAGGAATAGTCTTTCCCTGCATTCCTCGGACAACCGCGTTGGCTGATGCGTCCGAGCAGCACTTACCTTTGGCGTTATCCGCACCTAAGCATCCAGCGGTAGACATTTTGACAACGATTGCCCAGATGTTGGAGGAAATTCCATGAGTCCGAGAAGCCGCAAGCCACCTGTTAAACGTCTCAAAGGTCTGGATAACTTGTTTGGGGAAGAACCCTTCCCCCTCCCCTGTCTGGCGATTGAGCAGATTATTCTGCCCTCCCAGCAACCCCGGCGCTACTTTGACCCAGAGAAGCTAGAGCAGCTCGTCCAGTCCGTTCGGGAACACGGTATCTTGGAGCCACTTTTAGTCCGTCCCTTATCAGAGGGAAACTACGAGTTGGTTGCGGGAGAGAGACGTTACCGTGCTGCTCAAGCCGTGGGCTTGTCAGAAGTGCCTGTGGTGGTCAAGGCGCTCAACGAACGGGAAGCGCTGCAACTGGCTTTGATTGAAAACTTACAGAGAGAAGACCTCAGTGCTTTTGAGGAAACGGAAGGAATTGTACAGCTACTCGCTTTGCAACTTGAGTGTCCTGTCGAGGACGTGCCGAAAGTCCTGTACCGCCTGCAAAACGAGCGGCTTTCTTCTAAATCTAATGGTAACGTTACCATTAATGCGGAAGCCGAAGCGGTGGAGCAAGTGTTTGCAGGGCTAGGGCTGATGACTTGGCAGTCCTTTATTAGAAATCGGCTCCCTCTACTTAACCTGCCCGAAGATATTTTGGAGGCTTTGCGGCAGGGGCAAATTGCCTATACAAAGGCGACTGTCCTGGCTCGGATTGAGGATGAGCAAGAGCGTCAAAGTTTGCTGCAAGATGCGATCACTTCTTCTCTCTCTTTAAGTCAAATCCGGGAGCGGGTCAAAGCCTCTCAACCGCCACTCGAACAAGGAGAATTTGCGGCTCGGATAGATGCGACGACTAAGCGAGTAAAGAAGTTAAAGGTGTGGGAGAACCCCTCAAAGCGCTCTCGACTCGAATCGTTGTTGAAACAGCTCGAAGCGCTAATCTCAGAATCGGGATTAGATGAAGCACAGCCGATTGAGGAAGCGGAAGCTAATCAAAATCAACCGCCACCGAGTGCCAAGAGTGAGCCGGAGAGTTCACTTATTGAATTAGGTTTAGACTCCTTAGAGAGTCAGCAAGCTGTCACTGAGGAGTTTTTCCGTGAATCATCGTCCCCCTCTCCAAGAACGGCTGAAGTGCCAGATGAGGGAGAAACTCCTTCAAGCTCATCCAATGATGAGCCACAACCTGATTTCAAAGAGGAGCAGGCACAGAAAGGCAATGAATCAACGGGTGAGTTAGTCAATAGCTCGCTAACGCATAGCCAGATGGTACAGCGATTGATGGTCAAGAGTTCTACGCTTGGCAGTGCCAAGAAAAGACCCGATTTAGCTGAGTGGATTAAGAGTAGAGACCCAGACGAGATCGCGTGGCAATGGGTAGCAGAATCTAAGCGTTTTTTGCCCTTGAAAAACTAGAAGGAGACGACTTCATCAGTTTTGGCAACACACTGCATTGTTTGCCCGTTACGGTTCTCGGATAGCTTGGATTGGTCGATAACTGTCAAGTCCAGCAGCAAGATGCAAGGGGGCAGGCAGAATAGTTGTATCAAGATAATGAATTAATCCATAGAGGCGTAAAGCTTGCACAAAACTTGCCCAATCACTGAAGCAGTCGCCCTCTTGCAACGTTAGGTTCAGAAAAACTCCGCGTGGGTTATACCCCTGAGCTTTTGGATTTGGCTTTTTTGCTTTGCCTGCATTCTTCCCTCTAGTTTTAGCCATTGGCACCAGTTTGCTTTCTTGTAGAATGCCGCCACTACGGGAAGTTGGACGTTGATTACTGAGGTAGTAGTAACCGCATTCAGCCCCCTGTGAAGGAGGATGAAACACTCCTCCAGTATGTCCAGCCAGTTCGCCACTCTTACCAACGGCTCGATATAGAGGAACTTCTCCAGTATCAGGAGTAATGATTGATGCTATTCGCACATGGGGATACTTGGAAATCGGAGTGAAGGTTACAGATTCGCGGGCATTAAAGTCGGTGTTAAAAGCAAGAGTACGTTTCTGCCAGTATTGCTTTTGCAGAAAATCCAATCCTTGTTTACGGAGATTGTCTGCCTCAAAGCAGAATAGGGTTGGTTGTTTGGACTCTTGGAACAGATTATGGAACACCCAGGCTTGAATCTTAGCTTTGCTTCCTTTAGAGTCAATAGGCTGAAAAGTTTTTCCCACAGCCATTTCCACCTGAAATGTATCGAAGTCTAACCAGTCATTACATCCATAGGCTTTGGCAGTGATACCTGTCTCATCCATGCGTACTGCCATAGGAAGGTACTCTGTTTTGTCGCCAATGTAGAAACGAATTAAGTAAACTCCTACACTCGCTACGCTAGCAGGAAAATTCTTAGCTTCAAAGTTCGGATAGATATAAGCGCCCGTCATTGACAAGCCTGTTAGCAAGGTATTTTCAACGCGGTGTGCAAAATTGCTTTTAAGAGATGATGCTTTAAGGAATTTACCATCCTCTTCAAGTGCTTCTTTCTCGTCCTCTCGTCGAGCAAGCTCAGCATTCAAAGCCTCAGGAGTGAGAAAATCCTTGGAGTCATCCTCAGCTTTCGGTTCAAAATGATCAGTGACACTACCCAGCCTCGCTAATGCGGGTCGAAAGCAAGGCTTTGGGTCTTTCTCACGCTCTTTCCAAAAAATATCTTTGGGTAAAATTTCTACTAGAGTTAAGGTTTTCCGCTCCTGAGGCGAGGGTGGCAGAGTTTGCTGAAATTTGTGAATACGATCGCTGCACTCACTTTTCCATGACTTACCAGGTAACTCTGCACCTAGAGTCCCAAGATCGTAAATTTCTACATTCGCAATGCCATACTTCCTGGCTAGTGGAACAATCAAATCTTTAGCTTCTTGGCTTTGCGCTAACAGAACTAATCTCAGATTGGAAGGGATGTGAAAGGGAGGGGGACTTGTCTCAGTAGCAAAATGAGATCTAACAAATGCCTCGACTTTGGTATAGGCAGATCTGACTCGATTAAGTGCTTTCTGATTATCACAACGAGAGTAGGCTTCCAGCAAAGAGAACTCTGTACCAAGAACCTGCTGAAACCGTTCAATGCAAGCCTGCTGGAACATCGCAATATCTACTGGAAAGAATCCCGGATTAACATTGTGGGAAGTTGACATCCTATTGTTGTAGACGGCTGCCCAGGCAAGATTACTGTTTCTGTAAGGGGTCTCAACCACATCCTTGGCAGTGAAGCGCTCTCGGCAGTTAAGCTCTTGTAAGAGCCGAACTAAATTGTTCTCAAACTCAATTCCCTTTTCCTTGCCCATATACTGTAGCTTGCAGGCAGCAAATCGGCTTGAGTTGACCGGTTTAATGCAAACACTTGTAGCAGATGGTAAATAACCCAATGACCAATTAATCCATCGTCTAAGACCAGCATTGCAGATGAGATAGGGATACCCCCCCGTGTCGTAGTGCAAGGCGAATTTTAGACAATAGGAGTAGTAATGAGTGATTTCTTCTTTCTCATCGCTGCCCCTCTTTTTGCGTTGTCGAGCTACCGGAAGGGGGAACCAACTAATTGCTTCGTTAATCCCCTCGCCCTCCAAATCACTCTCATACAGGACTACTTCTTCAGCTACTTCACCAGTCGAAGGGTTGACCAAAGAGAACGGGCTTGATGCAACAGCGGAAGCACATAGGTAGGGAATCAAATCATAGAACAGAGGGTCAATTCTCAGTTCCCCCTCTACTATTTCCCAAATTGGTTCTGGAAGTGACACTGGCTCAAACTGTAAATCATTACCAGAAAGGGCATGAATTTGAGCTATGTCATCATCAGTCAGGAACTTGGAATTTTCAAAGGAAACTCTGAGCCAAGTTTTGAATACATCAGCAATTTCTTTGGTAGAAATTTGATCGGTTTTAGAATAAAGCAATCTAGCGTTGGAGCTTGGTCTGAAAGCCCCTCGGCGAAAGAACAGAATGTCGTCAAATAATAGTTGAAGGATGGGATTCAACGCCTCAACTGGCGGCAGAACATAATCCTTACCCAACTTATGTCTTTGCAAGCGGCTCAATAGCTCCTTCCAATGTTGTGGAACTGTCAGAGCGTACAGATTAAACGGCAAAGCCAAGTGCGTGGGAACTTGCAGAGCCATCAATTGAATGCGATTATAAACCATCAATTTTCTCCAAAGCACGGTAGAAGGGTTCGTAGAGTGCCCGCACAAGCGCAAGTTCGCGGGCATCGTAGCCGGTTTTTCTCTTAGAAAGGTAAGGACGAAGAACGTATTCAAAACCTTTAAGTAGAGACTCTTGTGCCGTTTCGGGCTTACCTAGGGCGAGATTGGGTGCCCAAGCCGCATCAATAAATCGAATCAGGGTTGGCTGGTTACCGCGAATTGTGCGGGCGATCGCCTGCCAAGTCAGCACCAGCTGAGTCCAAATCAGCCCTTCCCTGACTTCTTTGGGCATTCCCCTGTTGGAATACCGTAAAGTGGTATCAAGGCTTTTCAAAAAAATGCTATACCCCTCACTACGCCAAGTTTCGCAAGCCTTTAGCAAGCCTCCCTCGCGCTCAAGAGCGAGCGCTTTTCTTTCTTCGCAAAGTGCTAACCGAAACTTGTAGTCAAGGTCGTCTGAGGCAGGATGTGGGCGCACCAAAAAGTATGCACCACCAAAGGCACTCAACCCCTGCTCGTTCAAAATATTCTTACCGCGCCCAATTGCGGCAATGGGTGCAATGAGGATGGCTCGGTTGGTATTGGCGAAATTTTCAATATTGCCACGGGCAATCAACGATTCATCAACATCTTCCAAAGGCGAACGGGAGGTCAAGGCTGCAACCTGATGGCTCCAGTTCTTACTGGTATCAATCGTCAAAACAGCATTATGAACAAAATCAACCTGCTCGTAGCTGTTGACGTACCAGATCAAACGCTTTCGCCCCTCAGGTAAAGCGTCAAAGTCACGCTGCAAGACATCGGTTTGTCGGAGTAGCGAGCGCACAACTTGCAGTAGAGATTCCTCTTTACTCTCGACTCCAGAGATACGAACGGGTTTACCATCGGGCCAGTAACAAGGCGAGAAATGAAAGTTGCTTTGAGCAATCGCTTCTACAGCTTGGTGTTCTTTGGGACGTAGTAAGTAATCGACCTTGAGATCGACATGGTAGATAGGGCTTTGCCCAGCCCAGCTTGTGCCGCTTAACAGTAGGGTATGTGCTCCCTGAGTTCCCTCAGCCGCAAACACTTGGGAAAAGTTTTCTAGCAGCCAACGTCCCTGTCCGAGCGACTGGAAGTACCAAAGCGTTAATTGATTCTCCTGCTGTTCGAGCTTAAATCCACAAACTAAACCAGATGCAAGCCCTGGAATCAATCCATAGAAGTCGCGGGGAATCCGATTGAAAAAAACTATCTCATCAGCACCATCTGCCTGTTCAGCTAAACCATAGGCTGTTTTAATTGCCTGCTGGAAAAATGACACAAATAGTACTAGCTTGAGAAACAATGCGAATCGACAGCTAAACCCCCACTTGTCATCAATCCCCTTCAGCCAGCCTTTTTTGGTTAGTTCCTTCTCAATTGAGGCGATCGTTTCCTGCTGTTCCTGCCAGTTCTCCGACACCAGCCTCATTGCATACTCAGCCAGCCAAGAATTTTTCCAATCGCCTAGCAGAAACTCAGCTAACTCCTGGTAAACAGGGCTTTTGTCAAGGATAAATATATTTGATTCAGTATCAATGCCCTGAGCCTTTGCAATCTCCAGAACGAAACGTCTTGCCAGAAAGGAGCAGGTGAAGAATTTATCTGCCAGCCACTCGCTCTCGTTGGGTGAAACCTGCAACTGTGTGCAAATGTTGTCAACAAGGGTATCGGCATTTTGGAGAGCATGATTGAATTGCCCAAAAAGCACCTGTCGCAAATCGCTTCTGGAGTTGCGTAGCTTGTGCGTTCGCGTCCAGGTCACTACTTTGTCAAGAAATCCGTTACTCCCTCTTTCAATTAGCTTGATAGCAGGTAGAAATGTCGAATCCAAATTAGCTTGAATTTTGTCGCACTCATCAAAGAAAACAACACTGCAAGTGCGATACATCAGTTCGTAGTAGGTGATTGATTGTGGACTGACGTGAGGAAGTGGGCGAGTGAATATAGCCGCAGCTGTCGTTGTCAGAATTACATCTGCATTCTTCAGCTCGTTAGCATCTCGGTGCCTGGGGCATTGTCCAATTAGAGGACAAATTCTTGCTCCCTCATTATCTCGGTCATCATTCTCCTGTTCTTGGACTTCTCTTAGATCGAAACATGGAGGTGAAGATGGAACTGATGGCTGAAAGTATTGACTTAAAGGGCAAGCTGTAGACAAATGCTCAAAGCCATCTAAGCCACCATCAACGTTGTGCCAGTTCTCAAGATGAGTTCTCCGGTTCCTTTGTCCAATGACGACTGATACCCGTAACCCAGCTTTGACCAGCAAACTCGCCATTCTCAGGCAGGTTACGACCTCGCTAAAAACGACACCAACCCGATGCCCTTTTTGAGCCAGTACTACAGTTAGAATCTCAATCAAGGTGGATTTGCCAGCATTAAGCAAGCCAACCATGTGCTTTACGCCGTCGAACACGATCTCGTTAGTAGTTGCAAATCCCATACCTTGGAAGTGTTCGAGGATTATGTTCTCTAAACGCTTCGTATAGTTACCACCACAGCACTTTTCTAGAAATTGTGCAGCCTCCTCTATCTCCTCCCGTTTAACTGAAATAGCTTTGATGTTTTCCCGATGTAGCGATATGACCTTACCCTGGTATAGGGGAAAATCTTGCGGAATTTTAACGCTATATGTGTTCTCTTCAACCTTAAACTTATATTCCTTACCAGCTTGAGCGTACTTAACCGTCCGATTGCGATATTTCAACTTGTTGCCCAGCAAATCCTCAAACTGCTCAAAGCGGTTACCCCAAATTGCGGGCATGGGTTTTCGGGAAAATCGATAGGAGTTATCAATCTCGTAGGCTCGGTACTTCGATGGAATCTGCCTGTACACCCTGACTAACTGCTCTGCAATATCCTCATTCGTGATGTAAGGAAGCAGTTGCCTTAAATTAAACAGGGTTTTATGAGCCTCTGCTGTATCGAGCAACTGCTTTAATTTTGGGAATAGGTAAAACCGACTAGAGATGAGCAACCATGCAGAAGTTGCCGTATCCAGTTCAGTTTGTATGCCCAGCCTCTCGATAGCAAATAGACAAAGCTCCACATCAAGCAAGGCTTCAATTTGATCCTTGTGCAAAGCTGTTTGCTTTCGCAACGTTTTTGAAGCCGATGAGCGCCAGGTTCTAGTCTCTCTCATGCTTAACCTTCCTTCGCGAGGATTTAGAGTGTCTCTTTAGTAGAGGCACCAGCCTTTTTCTTGGCTAGAGCGAAAATGGCATCGTCAAACACTGGTTTGGCATTCTGCCAACGCCATCGCGACTTGAGTTCTTTGAGATAGGCGGGACGGTCTCTCTTCCGCTCATTTGGGATGACAATATAGGCAAAACTCCAGGGGGGGTCGTTCGGGATTGGTTCATCACCCAGACGCTTCACCAGTAGATAAGGATTTGAATAGTCCTTTAAATCGAGTGCCCAGACCTCTCCATCAGCAAACGTAGCTCTTAAGTCGTAGCGATCGCAGGATGGATAAAGCTCAACCTGAAGTCCCAACTCTACCAACTTCTCGTATAGTCGAATTTCTGCACGTCCAGGGTAGAACCAGAAGCGCTCGATGCCACGTCTGAGTTTAAGAACGTCCTGGGGTAACTTGACTTTCCGCTTGAGCCTACGTCCGGGTGGACAGCGATTGCAGTCGGGGTTCGCAATTACTTGCGCGTTCGCTACTGATGTCAGTGCATGGCAATACGGACAGGCGTAGAAATTTTCCTGCAATCTGTAACAACTAGGTGCAGGTTCGTAACACTCCTCTAGTAAGTCAGCCAATCCAACACCAAGTCCAAACAGCCCTTTTGCTTCTACTAACGCCTGGTTAGTTAGAACGGGATGCTCAATGATGAATCTTCGGAACTTTGTATAAATTTGCGCCCCTTGCGAATGTGATTGGCAATGCTGAAGAAGTTTAGATGCAATTGTGGACTGCTCCTGAGAGAGAACGCTTCCACCGAAGGCTTCTGCTAATTCAATTGCAAGCTCAGTTGGTTCTCCAAGGAAGAGCAAGGTGTTCTCTGGATCAACTTCAGGGTCAACCTCCACTCCCCATTCTTCAAAAGGCTTCTCACACCAGTGGTTATAAAACTCTGGAAGCGCCGGGGGTGCTTGCTCAGGCTTACCTCCAAGTAGAAAACCCAAAACCACTCGGTCGTAGCCCAATTGGAGATTTTTGGGGTATGGATATAGCCTACCCTGCCGTTGTGATACCTGAATTAGTCCAGCAGAAATCTGCTCAAGAGCTAGCAAATCGAGTATAACCACGAGTTACTGTCCTAAAAAATCAGATTTTTATGATAGTAAATATAGCTCATAAATTTAGAGCTGCAACTTTTTTTTCGTGTGGATAAACAGATTCCTTCCTGGCTCTGAACGCCAGCTTTTAAAAAAACACCTTACACAGCGAGAATCGAGCCGCTTCTCAGAAACGGTCGTTTTTGAGAAAGACTTCCTTACCCCCTGTACATCCACCCTAAATCCCCCCACTCCGCTCTCAAAATCTCTTCTCACTCTTTTATCAAAACTCCTGGTATGATGAGTTTTGATAAAAGAGTGAGAAGAAGTTTGTGGTTATAAGATAAAAATGCTTATCGGTTATGCAAGGGTTAGTACACTTTCACAGTCACTGGACTTACAAATTAATGCTTTAGTCCAGGTAGGTTGTGATAAAAAGAGAATCTTCACCGATATTGTCAGTGGCTCTAAAACCACTAGACCCGGACTGGATAAAGCCCTGGACTACGCCAGAGAAGGTGACATCTTGGTCGTGTGGAAACTCGATCGCCTCGGTCGCTCGTTGGGGCATCTTATTGAAGTCGTGCGTGGATTAAGTGATAGGGGCATTGGGTTCAAAAGCATTCAGGAAAGCCTGGATACCACTACCAGCGGGGGCAGGTTAATTTTTCATGTGTTTGGTGCGATCGCAGAATTTGAACGGGACTTAATTCGTGAACGCACCAACGCCGGACTAGAGGCTGCCAGAGCCAGAGGCAAGAAGGGAGGTCGTAAACGAATCTTGACAGATAAACAAATCAGCATTGGCAAGTCATTGGCAGCCGATATGACGCGCAGTGTAGAAGACATTTGCGAGACGCTGAAAATCTCACCCGCGACTTATTATCGCTATATTCATAAACAATCACATCCTTAATATCTTCTGCTTCTTCTACAGCCTTTACAACGACGCTAGGATGGATGGGGTAAATTCGGGCAGGTCTTGCGGTACGGTTCATCACCCAGATATTGTTGCCACTCCTCTGGTGTTAGGTTACGGGTTAAACGTCTACAGGCTTCAGTAATCAGATTCTCTAGTCCTACTAGAGAAACTCTGGCAGTCTTGTCTTCACTAGCAGTAGCGAGGAACTTAGCATCCGGGCTAAAGACGACAGCATTTACGTAACCGTAATGGCTGAGGCGGTGGAGCCGTCTGCCGCTGCTGACAGACCACACTTGGGCGGTATTGTCTAAACTGGCAGTAGCAAGAAATTTGCCATCCGGGCTGAAAGCGACGGCTCTTACACTACCCTCGTGGCTGAAGCGGTGGAGTTGTTTACCACTGACGACAGACCACACCCGACCAGTTCTGTCGGTACTAGCAGTAGCAAGGAATTTGCCATCCGGGCTGAAGGCGACAAAATTAACGTCATCCTTGTGGCTGAGACGATGAAGTGGTTTGCCATTGCTGACAGACCAAACCCAGACGGCGTTGTCATAACTACCAGTAGCCAGGAACTTGCTATCGGCACTGAAAGTGACGGTTCTTACAGCGTCTTGGTGGCTAGCGAGGCGGTGGAGTGGTTGGCCACTGTTGGCATCCCAGATCCGGGCGGTGTTGTCCGAACTACCAGTAGCGAGGAACTTGCTATCTGAACTAAAGACAACGTCATATACCAAAGCTTGGTGACCAAGACGATAGAGTTCTTTGCCAGTGTTGACATCCCATATTCGGGCGGTTTTGTCAAAACTAGCAGTAGCGAGGAACTTACCATCAGGGCTGAAAGCAACCCCTGTTACGAGATCCTCGTGGCTGAGACGGAAGAGCTGTTTCCCACTGTTGGCATCCCACACCCAGACAGCATCGTCCTCACTGACAGTGAACTTACCATCTGAGCTGAACGCTACGGCTCTTACGGAAAAAGCGGCTCTTGTATCACTCTCGTAGCTGAGGCGGTGGAGTGGTTGGCCACTGTTGGCATCCCATATTCGGGCCGTGTTGTCCTCACTGGTAGTAGCGAGGAACTTGCCATCCGGGCTGAAGGCGACAGCATATACCGGAGCCTGGTGATCGAGATGATAGAATACTTTGCCAGGGCTGACATCCCAAATCCGGGCAGTTTTGTCCAAACTACCAGTAGCGAGAAACTTGCCATCCGGGCTGAAGGCGACAGCTCTTACGTCATACTCGTGGCTAAGGCGGTGGAGTTCTTTGCCACTGTTGGCATCCCATATTCGGGTGGTGTTGTCTTCACTAGCAGTAGCGAGGAACTTGCCATCCGAGCTGAAGGCGACGGCATTTACGGGAGCCTGATGGCTAACGTGGAGAATTTCTTTGCCAAGGTTGGCATCCCAAATCCGGACGGTTTTGTCCGAACTACCAGTAGCGAGGAACTTGCCATCCGAGCTGAAGGCAACAGCATTTACGGGATACTCGTAATTGAGACGGTGGAGTTGTTTACCACTGCTGGCATCCCACACCCGGATGGTTTTGTCACCACTACCAGTAGCTAGGAACTTGCCATTTGGGCTGAAGGCGACGCCATTAACGGGAGCTTGGTGATTGAGACGATAGAGTTCTTTGCCACTGTTGACATCCCAGATCCGGGCAGTTTTGTCATCGCTAGTAGTAGCGAGAAACTTACCATCTGGGCTGAAGGCAACGGCTCTTACAAGCTTATCGTGGTTCAGACGGAGGAGTTGTTTACCACCGCTGGCATCCCACACCCGAGCAGTTTTGTCCAAACTACCAGTAGCAATTAACTTGCCTTTTGGGCTGAAGGCGACGGCTCTTACAATATTCTCATGGCTGAAGCGAAGGATTTCTCTGCCACTGCTAGCATCCCAGATCCGGGCGGTTTTGTCTTCTCTGGCAGTAGCAAGGAACTTGCCATCCGGGCTGAAGGCAACGGCATATACGGGATACTCGTGGTTGAGGCGGGCTACAGAGGGGGAGAGCAAGGGCAATCCATCCCGCAGAACTTGATCGGCCTCCATCGAAGGGGATTGCTGCCTAGAGCGCTGCATAGATTCGATAGCCAGTAAGATACTGCGGGGCAGCAGATTTTCTCTCTGATTTTTCGTCCAGGCTGCTTGGGTTCCTAACTCGCGGGCGAGTATTAGCTTTTTTTGAGATTCTGCATTCTGCCAGAGCCATACAGCCGAAGCTGCCAAACCTGCCAACCCAAACATAGCTACAACCGCCCCAGCAAGCGCCCGTTTCAAAAAGCGATTGTACTTCGCTTCAGAGCGGATTCTTTGTTCTCTCTCTCGTGCCAGTTCCGCTAATATTTCCGACCCTTGTTGCTGCCGAATGAACGTCACCAGATAATCATGCACCAGTTGATAGTAACTCTCCGGCACGGCTGGCAGCAGAAACAATAATCCCGATTTGACAAAAATCTCTAAGACTAAATCTAATTTATCCGCTTCTGCGGCTAAATCCTTCGCTAACTCACTCCGAGTCTTGAGGGGACGAGTATTATTTTCAACGGTGAGCAAGTACAGAACTGAGCGAGCAGCACGTTCATTCCCAGAGCCACAGTCTCGAATCACCTCTTCTAAATAGCGTTCAACCAGCTTTGCCTTCGGCCCCTTTTCCCTATACTGTTCTAGGGTAGTAATATTCTCAGTTTGCAGTTGCGCCCCCACCACCTGCAACTCAATCGGACGCACTTCATCGAGTTCCGCCGCCAGCTCATCCACCAGCTGTTCCACTAAACCCGGTTCTAATTTAAACGGCGTGCGATTTGTCAAGCGTTCGATAATTAACTTTGCATCGTCTCGCGAGAAGTTGCCTAAGTAGTAAAGAATCTGCTTGCTGAGAATATCGTTATTAATCGCCCCCAAATTGTAAATGCGATTGCACTCCAATAAATAATGCAAGTAATCTTCCCGCAGTGAGAGGATGATTTTCACATAGGGGATATCTAAAGTGGCTGCTAGAAATTCAAAAAAAGATTTTCTATGGGTGAGGTCTTTGTAAACAAAGAAAAACTCTTCAAATTGGTCAAAAATAAGGGCTGTGAAGAGATTACTGTCGCCATTGCGGCGTAATTGTTCTACAAGCGTTTGAAAGTTAGCAGGTTGAAAGTTAGTTTTTGAACCTTCAACCTTCAACTCTTGAACCAAACATCTCCCCAAATCCTCCACCCAATTGGTGTAAACCCGCAGCACCACGGGCAATACATCCCGCGTCTCAATCGTTCGCTGTTTCAGCGCTGGGACTAACCCGGCATTGACAATCGAACTCTTCCCCACCCCCGACTGCCCATGAATAACCGTCAGTTTTATGTCAGGCCGCGTTAGGCGCTCAATCAAACGATTGACATCTTGCCGCCGCCCTGACACCTCAATCTCCAACGCCTGTAGAGGCACGAAAGCCTTAGCCCCTACCTCCATCTGTGCCTCTAACCGTCCCGCACCAATGAAAGCCCGAAAGCCAAACTGCTGCTCAAGGGAACGCTGTTTTTGCTTAACCTCATAAGCTTTGAGGTATTCCCCTTGCTGAAAGTAGAGCTTTTGCAACTGCTCTAAAATCCGGATGTAAAGCTTCAAGTCATCCTGCGGCTGAGATTCCTGTCGTGCCGCTTCTAGCTGATTGACTGCGGAGGGCAACTCACCTAACTCCTGCTGCGCCCAAGCCAACTGTAGCCGATATAAAGCTCGGTGAGGCTGCGATGCCTCGGGGGCATCAGCCAAGATTTGCAACGCTTGCTCAGCCGCTTGACACGCCTGAGTCCACTGCGAACGCGCCAAAGCCACCGCCGCCAAAAAGCCATAATCCTGAGCCTGTGGGGACACGGAAGCCTTAGTCTCTACCGAAGGGCTATCGGTTTGATGCAAATTCAGCGACTTCTGAGCCAGTGCCTGCAACTCATCCCACTGTTTCAGGTGTTGCAGCACCTCGCCCAGTTGACCGATAAACTTAGCAACCAAATCTAGACGCTGAGCCTGCTCGAAGATTCTGATGCATTCTTGCAACGCATCCCTAGCTGCCTCCCAGTAGCGCTGGCTTTCTGTTTGCTGCTGTTCTGCATGACGGCAATAGCATAAACCGATGTGAAACAGAAGGACTCCCAGCCGTTCTGGTGATATCGAAGCGTTTGTTAAGACTTCTCTACATTTCTGATAGCGGGCTAATGCCCCATCAATCTGGTTGCTGGCGTAATCATCTTGACCTAAAACAAATTCCAGACAAGCTTCGAGTTCGGATGCCAAGTCAATCCTGCGACTGTGCAAATCTCGTAAAGCTGACTCCAACTCTAGCTGATAGCAAGCGCCAAGAATCGTTGCATTCGGCGGAAACTCAGAAGCACCCGCCTCCAAAACCGCAGAAAATGCAGCATCCACCCGTTGCCAGAGCAGATTAAGCAGCTCATCAGTGGCGTTCGCAAACTTAAAGCTGGTACTCCAACTCTTAAAATCCGGCACTAACCGAATCATCTGCCGCAAAATCTGGTCATTAATCCACAGCACCAGTGGGAAAGCAAAGTTCTTGCGAAACTCTTCCCGCACTTGGTTGCTAGAAGTCAGTAGTGGTTCGAGGTTGCTTACCGCCTCCAAGCCCAACACCATCACAGCAGGCGGCTGCTCCCCTTTGAGTTCGTTAACTATCGTTGTATAAAGGGTCTTGTCCGACTTCTCCAGATGGATTTCTCGAATGGCAACCGAACACTCCTGATGCAGGCGCTGGATTAAATGCGAGCGCAAATGCTCGTAGTTGCACTGCGCCAAAATCAGCACAAATTGCCCCTGAGACATCTCTATCGTCCATTTCAGCTCCTGAAACGAACTTTCGTTAGAAGCATTGACATCTTCTGGTAGTTGTGGTTCAGTCATGACCAAAAAAGAACTCAGGAATCAGGAGTCATTAGCAAAAATGGGGCTATATGACTTGCTAGTGCAGCCGGGCATAAATCCGAAATGTTTCTCTTGTAGAGATGCCGATTTATCGCATCTCCACTTATGGTTATTGTGAATTCCGACTTCTGAATTCTGACTCATTCTCAATCAATTCTCCCGCTTCTGCCAATATTGGATTGATATCAAACCATAGCCCATCATCACCATAGCGGTATTCAAACACAAACAAACTCCGCAACAAGGTTTGGTATCTGTCCTCGCTGCTTACCCTTTTGCGTTGCGCCACTTGACGCAGCAACTCCCACTCCGGCTCGTCAATTGATAAAAGCATTTCATTGCGCTGTTCCCGAATCACTTTTTCTAAAGAGTCTCGCAAGATGGGAAGCTTTTTGTTCTTCTGAATACAGCTAAACAACAAACCCAGCAAATTGCGGACGTGACCCCCACTGATACGGCACAGTCGGTCTAAAGTTTCAGCACTATCAAAAATCTCTGTAATTAAATTAAGGCGTTGCTCTGGCGGCACGTCGGGGAAAGCTCTGGCTAACACCATCTGTCGCAACTGGGCGAGTCCCTCAGTGCAGTCACCGCCATCGCGTAACTTCACCGGCACCATAGGCAACACCTTCGGACCCGTCCCACCCCCTAAGCGATTTTTCAAGGATTGATAATCATTCGAGAACATCAAAACCAGGGGAAGGGTGTAAACTACGTGACACTTCAGCCTGCTCAACTGTTCGCCCCGGTCTACAAATAAGTATTCGGGCTGGGTTCGCCCTGATTCTTTGGGTCGATTATCTACCCGATCTAGGTTATCGATAATCACTACCAGTCCTTCTTTTCCTTGTCGCTGAAGTTCCTCAGTTGCCCGTCCGAGTATTTCTTTATTGAGCGCTTCTAAAATGCTGTCTGTTCGGGGTTCCAGGTATTGCCTTAACTGACTGCGGAGTTTGGGACTCTCTTTGGTTTTCGCGGTGAGTTTGCCAATGCCGACAGGCAAACTTGCCTCAAAACCCAGCTCTACCGGTGTTTTCAAGAACTCAACGCTTTCGTGCAATAGGTTGGTAAAGTACCCCGGTTTGAGTTTAATGTTGACCGCTTCGAGACTTTCGCTCACTCGACGCGCGATCGCTAGCAGAATATCGCTGACATCCACGTCCCCCATATCCAAGTCCTGAGAGGACTCGAAGTAAACCACATGATACCCCTGCTGCTCCAGTTCAGCTTGCAGCCGCAACAACTCCGTGGACTTGCCACAGCCGATGTGTCCGGTGAACAACTGGCAGGTTGGCTCGGGGGAGAGAAATGTAATCGTTTGCCCCATCTCTTCAATGATTTCGCCCCCGCGTACCGAAGAAAAATCAATGTAGTACTTCTGGTCTTTAGGATTCCCAATTACGAGGGTTTTTGCAGGATTACACGCCTGAAAAAATCTTCGTAAATCTAAGTTTATTGTCATGAGGTTCCACAATCATCGTTCAGACACAACCATAACAACACTGCGTAGCCCTGCCTACGGCTGTGCCTACTCTCCTGTCTTTAGCGCTGCTGGCAGCTTTCTTATAGATGCCTATCACCTGACAACCAGCTTTTTTGGCATACGCTTTTAGGTCTTGCTCCTGACGATCACTTGATTAGTCGTCCGTCGAAACTCTGTAATAAATGACGGCTCCCTTGGGTGGTGCTTTTTGTCCCATTTAAAGTCTCAAAAATTGGGAGTCTGGAAGGTTAGGTTTCTCGTTCCTGATCCAGTTCTTTTATTGTCCCAGATAGAGAGATGTTTACCTGGGACACAAAAATCCGGTACTGAAGCTATTCCACGATTGGCTCATTTGGTGGAACATTAGCTGTAACCTTTGACCTAACGTTTGCCTTAGCTTTTTACACTCCCTTGAAAGCTGGTGGATAGATAAGCTTTCCCCTATAGCGTTCCTGATAGTTCTTCAAGGGTTTGACCCGAAAAAACTCTTCTGGCACCTCAAAAGGTGATTCTATTCCATAAATAACTGAAGGCTCAAAGCCAAAGCGTGAGTAGAACTGAGGAGACCCCAAGACAATAATCATTAATTCTCCCAAGGATGAAGCCGTTTCTAAACCGGCTCGCACCAGTGCACTGCCAAAACCCTGTCCCTGAAACTCCGGCATTACAGCCATCGGAGCTAGACCGATTACTTGCAGATTTTCTTGCCCGACTAGGTCGATGTAACTGAATAATATGTGACCAACTACGCCACAGTCCATTTCGGCAACCAGCTCAAGTTCTGGAATATAGCAGTTAGTTTGACGAATAGATTCAACCAGTGAAGCCTCATTACCCCGCTTAAAGGCTAATCGGTTGAGTTCAGCTATCGCCTGGTCGTCTTTAGGAGTTCGAGAGCGAATATTCATCAATTTTGGTTGAGCCGACAAGATTTTCTACAGCTATTGATTGAACAATTAGTTACCAGCTCTCAGAGAAAAAGCGCTCGCACGCTCGATTGACACACAGCGTTTGTCACTCTCGAAGTTTTTGTGACACAACCATAAAGTCTAGACTATTAAGAACCCTTAGACGAATAGAATGCGTCATGCCCACCTATCGCTCCAAAACCTCCACCCACGGACGCAATATGGCTGGTGCCCGTGCTCTCTGGCGCGCCACCGGAATGCACACCGAGGATTTCGAGAAGCCAATCATTGCCGTCGCTAACTCCTTTACCCAATTCGTACCTGGACACGTTCATCTGAAGGATTTGGGTCAATTGGTATGCCGTGAGATTGAAGCGGTCGGTGGTGTCGCCAAGGAATTCAACACCATCGCCGTGGACGATGGCATCGCTATGGGTCATGACGGGATGCTCTACAGCCTGCCTTCGCGCGAAATTATCGCCGATTCAGTCGAGTACATGGTCAACGCCCATTGTGCCGACGCCCTAGTCTGCATTTCCAACTGTGACAAAATCACCCCCGGTATGTTGATGGCCGCCTTGCGTCTCAACATTCCTACAGTATTTGTCTCCGGCGGTCCCATGGAAGCGGGCAAGACGAAGCTCGCAGACCACAAACTGGACTTGGTGGATGCGATGGTGGTTGCCGCGAACGACAGTAAAGACGACAACCCATCTCAATCGGTTCCTTGAGAACGTGGCGAGATTCTAGAGTGTGTTTGTTATATCCGTTATATGTTCCCATTTATCTGGATTCCCTGAGAAAGGATATTAGCCCTTGCACAGTAGTGCAAGAGTTTGCTCGAAATACTATTTCCGAAAACTCCTCTAGTAAATAGTGATCACTTCCCCAGCGCTTTCTGGGTCTAATCTCTTTTCACCACCAACTTTGCCAGATGGACTTGCTATTACATAGGAAGTTTACGACCCATTGCAATTAACTGGCTGTCCCCAGCGATTGGAGGAGGTCACATTAGGAACACTTGCCGTGAGGATGACCTGACCCGTAGGAGCCAATTCCCATCCAGTGGCTTCGATGAGTGGGGGATGGTGTGCTGAGTGTGGGGTGTCAAGCCTGCCCTCTGAGTGCTGCTGGCTACCATCTGTTCCCGGATTGGTCTGTTGAGCAACTGTCAACCTGCGTCGGTCAAGCCATTCGGCATCATCGTCTAATTGTTGTTCCGGATTGGGAGGCAACCCACCCCGACCCGTGACGACGAAGGAACTGTCTCGAACATTTCGACAGCCAGTAGCGATCGCACCTGAAGCATCCACCACGTCCGTTGGTAATTGAGCCAGTCCTCTTGCAGGGTCAACATCTTGGACGTTGATTTGTACTGTGCCACTCAGCTCAGAACTTGCTCCCGTAGCGGTGATGTCGCTTAAGGGGGTGTTGCGATCGCGGAACTCGATGCCAAACAAGCCAGAAGTATTGATAGTCACGTTACCGCTACGAGCGTTTACTGAATCAGCACTGATGTCGCTGTTTTCGTTGGGGACAGCGACGAGTGAGGACGTATTAATCCTGATGTTGCCACCGTTGCCCGTGCCAGCCGCCGAGGTGGTGATTTGACTGTTGTTTCGCAGCAGCAAGACATCCCGCACGTTGAGATCAATGTCGCCGCCTTCCCCAGAGGCAGTAGCGGCGGTAATTGCACCTCTACTATCTAGAAAGATAGAGTTGGCATTAATCGTGAGTGTCCCGCCATTGCCTACCCCTTGATTACTGACTTCGACTGTTGCACCATCTGTAACACTCAACCTTTGAGTGTTGATGGTGACATTTCCAGAGAATCCACTCGGCGTTGGAGGCAATCGAAAAGTTTGTTTTAAGATATCACTTGCAATAACGGCAGACGAACCCACATAACTGGGAAGAGAAGGCACTGGGGGGCGACCGCTGACCTCTACAGACTCAGAGGCATTGATGGTTAGACTGCCTGCGCTACCAGTTCCTCCTGTGGAAGTCGTAACGGCTCCTCCATCCTGAATCACTAACCTTGAGGTGTTGACCGTGACTCGACCAGCATCTCCAGCACCTAGAGAATTAGCCTGTATAGTACTTTGAGTGAAAAGAATGCTCTGTCCAGCCAGTTTTATCGAGTCAAGAGCGTTCACTGTTACATCTCCCCCACGACCCCTTCCAAATGTTGCCGATCCTATGGTTCCTGTAATGAGAATCGTTAACTCCTGTGTCGATACGGTGACATCTCCTGCATCTCCAGAACTGAAAGCGGCAGTAGCGATGTTGCTGACTAAACTAGGATTAATGGATGAAACCCCAATGACTTGCACTGAATCAGAGGCTTGCGTAGTTACATTGCCCGTCCTAGCAGAACTGTAGGAGCGAGCAACTATTGTTGCCCCATCCCGAACAGCCAACTGCCTAGTTGAAACGGCAATATCTGCTCCACTCCCAACCCCCATACTTTGGCTATCCAAGCCGCCATAAATCCTACCATCTGAGCTAGTTCCGCTCACCTCTAGAGACTGGGCAGCATTAACTGTGATGCTCCCTCCTGCTTGAGCCTCCTGGTTTTGAATCAACAGGAGTGAGCCATCCACAAGCGAGACTTGATTCCCCTGCACCTGAATCAACCCACTGCCACTAGCATCAGCTAACGCCTGTTGCGATAGACGAATATCACCAAAGGTTTGCACCCCTGGGTAGCTCAAGGCAAAGCCACCATCAAGACTCACCTGTCCATCGCGCACACTGCCTAGCTCAATTCGTCCTTGCTCTGCCGTTAGGGTGCCGCCTATTAACTCTATGTCTCCGCCAATCAACGCGAGAGTACGTCCTGCTGGCACTTGCAGACCTGTTGAGCTGGTTCCTCTAATCAGAGGTAAAAAAATTGGCACTGGAATCGATAAATCGTATCCATTTCCTTGCACCACAATCGCTCCTGGATTTGTTCCCAACTGCAAGCCAATCGGGACGCTAACCGTTAACAGTGGCGTCGTTTGGGGATTAGTGGCGCTGTACTGAAAATTATCAGCAAAGTTGATACTGTTAGCGGTACTGGCAACAAACGAGCCGCCGATGTTGAGTGACGCACCCGCACCAAACAGAATGCCATTCGGGTTGAGCAAAAACAAATTCGCTGTACCATTTGCCCGAATCACGCCATCAATATTCGAGATTGACCCACCTGTGACACGACTGAAAATGTTCTGCACATCTGCTGCATTATTGAAGTAGGCAGAACCCCCCGTGGGTACAGAAAATGATTGGAAGCTGTGGAACAGATTGCCACCTCGCGTTGCCCCACCGTCAATCTGAAAATTGGGATTGCCTGTAACGAGCGATCTCTCTGCCGTAGGGAGTGTTGTATCTCCAACTACTTGTGCGACACAAAGGTTAGAGCTAAAGAGTGCATACAAGACACTGCCAACCAACAGCCATTTTTCTAGATAACACCCTTTCATCTCAGGTTCCCTCTGAGGAAGTAGCTAGACTGTATCATTTGACTGCTACATAGTGCTTGGATTGAATTTTAGCCAAGGAGCGGACAATCGCCTCAATTCATCTGAACGCTCAGATGAATTTATCCGAGCGTTTGATTCTGTTCTAATCGGTGATCAGTCAGCTTATCAACTTATCAATCACTCGCAACAAGCTAGGGGTTATTCTCAATAAGAGGTAATTTTTCCCCTTCTCTATTCCCTAATTTTTAGGAATTAGCCCAATCAACGATATAGCGTGATTACAGCCATTATCCTACTTCCAATACCGAGAGTTATCGGTATTAGACACCCTGAATTAACCTGTGATTGATAAGTTCGCCTTAATTGTGACAGTGCTGTTCGCCGTGTTGGACATCTTGCCAATCCAGCCCTGCTTCGCACATCCATATCCAGTACCCGTCGGTTGAGCAGCGGGATGGACATCTTCACTCAGGTATGGAGATGGGGATGCGCGAGACACTGAACCGCCTCGAAGAACTCCTCGAATCAATGACCTGAAAATGAACTGACCCAGCGCGAGACATTAGCCGGTTTGCCAGAATACGTTCGCGTAGTGACAAGGCGGATAACTTGCCTTGCACCATTGATTACCGATGCCCCAATCATCATCGCTGCACTTTGGTTTCTCTCGCAGTTCAATAGCATCGAACTATTTCTTCCCATCCTTGGAGAGGCGGCATCAGCGGATACACTGTGGGAGGCGTATTAGTACTGTTCGTTGTAACCATTCCGACCGCTTGATTTTAGAGGAGACGCAGCATGGATCGATTCACTGGCGGTTGCCTGTGTGGATGAGCAGCGTTAAGTATCCTCGTGGGACCGCTCGTAACCCTGTAATACCGGTATCGTCAGGAGGTGAAGGATGGGTCGTGAGTCCAACCCGATCACGCTGAGCCTGGAGTCCCTCAGGCTCCTTGGAAGCTGGGCTGCGGATTGCGCTGAGCGGGCGCTGTCGGTGTATGAGACGTATGCTGATTTAGATTCCCGACCCTGCGCGGCAACGCGAAACGTTGCGGCTGAACCCGGCGTTGGACGGCTTCGCTTGAACTTGTGTATTGTAAACAAACCTACCGCCCACCAAATTGCTGAACCGGAACGGAGCCTAGAATTGTCTGACGAGTGGTAGAAGTTACCTGCATCCAGTTAACTCAATCGTTAAGCTGTTAGATGTCAAGCCTGTGGTGGTGTCGCGACAGCGATAAGGAGTCAATGATGACAAACAGTAATCCTTATAGAACTGGTAAATGTAGATGCGGGCGAATTCAATTTGAAGTCAATTCAGAACCCCTAATTACCATGGCGTGTCACTGCACGGGGTGCCAGCGCATGACGGCAAGCGCCTTTAGTTTGAGCGCACTTCATCCAAGCAATGGATTCAAGGTAACGTTGGGTGAACCTGTCATTGGCGGACTACAGGGTGCAACGCGTCATTATTTCTGTGCACACTGCATGAGTTGGCTATTCACACGCCCAGAAGGAATGGATGAATTTGTCAATGTCCGAGCAACGATGATGGATGATGCCCAAGCTTTTAGGCCATTTATTGAGACCTACACGGACGAAAAACTGCCCTGGGCAGCGACACCCGCCATCCATAGCTTTAACAAATTTCCACTACCAGAGAGTTTTCCAGCGTTGCTCTGTGAGTTTGCAAAACAACATCATTAGAAAGGCTGCCCAACGTCGTCAATCCAATCAGGGCGCTTTACAAAGGAGCAACGTGTTTAAGATATGCGGATAACTTAGTGTACATCTGTAAGCCAGGGACTAACCCCAAACACGTTAAGTTCTACGTTTCATTATTCCTCAAAGAACGTGGACTGCAAATCAAAGAAAGCAAGACCCGAATAATCAAAACACAGACGGGTTTGGCGGTTTTCGTGTAACCTAATCAGAAAGCTTTGAGAGAATGGCTTAGTTTTAGCGACGGAAAAATTTTGGTCGTTAAGGCTGAAAAGTCTACAAATCAAGGCTTGTTTGGGTGTCCTGATTCCCAATTCTACGTTCGCTAGTACGTGTTCAACTGTCCCAATTTGAGCCATTAATGGGACAGTTGCCATCCCAAACAACAATTTTTCGCCATTACAGACCTCCAGGCAGTGAGCGGTCAGACATCAAAAATGGGACAGTTCCTTTTGAATCCTCACTAACGACCAAAATTTTTCCATTGTTAAGACTAAGCCAATGATATCTCCACCCCGTACCGAGGCACAGTCAATGTAATACTTGCGGTCTTCAGCCTTGTCAGCACTCAGAGTGAGGCTGGGGTTTGTTGCTCGATAGAATTTCTGTATGTCCGCTGTCATTCCACTGCCCGGTTTTCTTAAAAGCTAACCCAAACAAAAGCGCTACGCCCCAACTTTACCTACATAGATGGATTAGCGCTTTCTGATTGCCAATACTTTAAGTTTCGATATGATGCTGGCTTCGATTTCTGCGAATTCCTTCATTTTGTCGGGAACCTAAAGATGGCGCTGACGTTTGCTCAGGGCAATCGTACCCAAAGCGCCAAGTGCCAGCAAACTCATCGTTGCAGTAGGTTCTGGTACAGAAGTCGAGAGTACCTGCGAGGTGAAAACTATACCAATTGGACGCAACAGCTTGCTATCAGTAGGAACAAAGATGGCATCATCATTACCAGGTGCGGGCAAGGGGTTTCCTGTCACTCCGTCATAACGGAGAATTGCACCGAAGTCGTTGTTTTTCGAGTCAAAACCAACTGTGTAAAGGATGTTGTCAGTTCCTTTCGTTAAGTTACCGATGAAATTATTACTGGGGACAGTACCCGTGTAATTGGTTGATAAAACATCCACCAAATTGCCGGTTTCTAGTTGGTAACGTCTGATATCGTTGGCGAAGTCACTGACAAACAAGTCACCTTCCGGTCCCAGAACTAATCCGAGGAAACTGACAAACCCTAAACTATCTGGTGAAGGGGTTGGCTGCTCGATCAATACACTCTTCTGACCCGTTGCTATATCAAAACGCAGCACTTGGCTGGGAAGACCGGGAAAAGTGGGAACGCCGTTATCCGCAATACTGCCTTGAGTCGTGACGTAGAGACTACCATCGGGTGCGAAAAGTAGCTGATTGGGTCCGTTCAACCCACCCGGTTGACCATTTCCAGAGGCGAAGACATCGAGAAACTCTCCGGTCGTTCCGTTGAACCGTAAAATTTGATCACTCAGGAAACTACTGACGTAAAGATTATTATCGGGTCCAAAGGCTGCACCGTAGGGGCGAAATAGCCCATTGCCAGAGGCAAACACATCAATGAATTCTCCAGTGATTCCGTTGTAGCGTAGGACAGCAGAGGTCTCTGGCGTATCACCGCTCGTAACATAGAAGTTCCCATCAAGACCGAAGTTTAGAGCATCTGGAGCTAGTAATCCGCCACTACCAGGAGTAATAAACTCGCCGAGAAAGCTGCCATTTTGCTCGTCAAAGAGTAAAACGTTATTGCCTTTGGTATTACCAATTAATAGGGCTGCACTTACAGGTAGCACGTCAATACATAAAGCGCTGAAGGTACTTAGAACAAGGGTAGCTTGAAGCGCTGCAAGCCTATTACTCATTTTTAACGCGATGTTTTTTAAGGATAATAATTTGGCAGTATCTTACAGTATGAGTACGGACAAAAATGTTTTTTTAATACCAAAAAAATCATTTTAAAAGCACGGCATTTTGTGCCTTCATAGGCGTAAAGGTAGCGTTGGTGCATCCAAGTGCCATGTAAGGTCTGAAACGAGCACTGGGAAAATTTTTCTAAAATTTTTTGGATTAAATTTTAGGTGAGCTGAGTGCATTTAGTAGTAGCAGTGACCAGGGGACTTTTATATCAGGCACGAGCCATGAGTACTTTCTGAGTGGGGGCAGGGCAAAGGGAAGTACGAAACGGAGAGAGCGTAGGGATGCAGGGCGCTCGCCGTTCTGGTCTACCAGTCCATAGTGTTGAGCGAGTTCGGCAACAATTTGCAACCGACCTGTCCGACGCATGATAGTTGGGTCGGCTGCCAGCGCCGCGATGACTCGTCCTGTTAGCAAAGGAGTTTCCCAGTTGTAGCCCTCCTTAATGGCTGAAGTTTGTGGGTTAGCAGCACGGCTTTCATCCATTTCGGCAGCCAAACGGGAAATGTGTTCAGTACCAACAATCCCTGGCCAGATTGAGAGCGAAGCCACGTTATGCGGCTTTAGTTCGACAGCCATATCAGCCGCGAGGCGATCGCACGCGGCTTTGCCTGCACCATAGGCAACGCCAAAAATATAAGACAGACCGCCCCATGAGGAGATGGTACAAATCAGTCCGAGCTTATGCTCGGTCATCAGGCGGGCAGCAAAAACACTAGCAACATAGTGACGGCGAAGACCAACATTGTTACAAGCATCCCAAAAACTCGGTTCGCTCTCCCAGAAGGGCTTTCCATTAGCGTTCCCCAGTGCTTGTACCCCTGAGTAAACATTATTGACCAGCACATCGAGGTGTCCCTGCTCGTCCTGGATGCGCTCAAACAGCAAACGCACTTGCTCATCATCGCTGTGGTCTACCTGGACGGGAATGCATACACCACCAGCTTCCTCAACAGCTTCTTGAGTGTCACTCAGGCTCCCTGAGATGTTATCTCCACAGTTGGAGCTGTCAAGACTGCGACCTGTGATGTACACGGTTGCACCTGCCTCACCCAGTCCAATCGCAATTCCTTTGCCAATCCCCCGCGTTGCACCTGTGACCAATGTCACTTTGCCTTCAAGGTGTTTCATGTTCGCTTTTTTTATTTACCTAGTATACGGACGCGCTCGTACCTGGGAATTTTTTGAACGCCGTAACAGGGGACAACCGTTGCGATTCGTGCCACAAAATTTCGCCTGAAGTCTATCACGATGTGGCTGTTGCAATTCCCTAAACAGCTCATTGGGATGTACCCCTTCTAATTTGATTTACCATCGCTGCCAAAGTATTCCCGATAGGCACAAATTTGGTTTCCACAAACATCAAAAGAAACGGCAATTCGGTTTTTATAGGGTTCTCCCCTCAGCCATCCC
>NZ_JCACKQ010000064.1:0-37935 GCF_059505465.1 Symplocastrum torsivum
GGTGCGCTTGTGGGACAGGCAAGGCAACCCGATTGGTCAACCCTTACTCGGTCATGAGAGCGCTGTCTGGAGTGTCAGGTTTAGCCCGAATGATCTAACGATTGCCAGTACTTCAGTTGACGGCACGGTGCGCGTGTGGGACAGGCAAGGCAACCCGATTGGTCAACCCTTCAAACGTCATCAGAGCCGTGTCAGCCGTGTCAATAGTGTCAGTGTTAGCCCGGATGGTCAAACGATTGCCAGTGCTTCAGTTGACGGCACGGTGCGCTTGTGGGACAGGCAAGGCAACCCGATTGGTCAACCCTTACTCGGTCATCAGAGCCGTGTCAATAGTGTCAGTTTTAGCCCAGATGGTCAAACGATTGCCAGTGCTTCAGTTGACCGCACGGTGCGCTTGTGGGACAGGCAAGGCAACCCGATTGGTCAACCCTTACTCGGTCATGAGAGCGCTGTCTGGAGTGTCAGTTTTAGCCCAGATGGTCAAACGATTGCCAGTGCTTCAGATGACCGCACGGTGCGCTTGTGGGACAGGCAAGGCAACCAGTTAGCGATCTTCCGAGGTCATGAGAGCGCTGTCTGGAGTGTCAGTTTTAGCCCGGATGGTCAAACGATTGCCAGTGGTTCAGTTGACGGCACGGTGCGCTTGTGGCGGATGGAAAATTTAGAGCAACTGCTGGCACGAGGTTGCAATTGGCTGCGGGATTATCTGACGACTAACCCCGATGTGAAGGAGAGCGATAAGCTTCTGTGTGAGGGGATTAACACTCAACAGTAAAAAGTAAAAAGGAGAGGCTTGAACTAGCATTGCGTTGTTGGTTGCCTTAGAGGATGATATTGCTGACTTTATGGCTTGTTGACAAGTTAACCAGTCAGCTTGCTGACACCAAAAATCTATGATTATAGCACTGGCAAATCAAAAGGGGGGAGTAGCCAAGACCACGTCTACCATCTGCCTGGGTGGGTTATTGGTCGAGAGCCGTTCCTGCCTAGTCATCGACCTAGACCCCCAAGCCAATCTCACCATTGGACTAGGTGTGGAAGTCCAAGAGAGTCAGTTAACCACCTATGACGTGATTACCGAGCAAGCGGAGGTTCTGGAGGCAGTTATCCCCACCCAATCTGGACTCAGCTTACTCCCGGCTGACATAACTCTTGCCAAAGGGGAAACTGAGCTTCTAGCAAAGGTGGGCAACTTTCTTATCCTCAAGGAACGACTAGAGCCAGCTCTCGCTCAGTTTCAACACATTCTGATTGACTGCCCACCCAGCTTGGGACTGCTGACAATCAACGCTTTATCGGCAGCCGATGCCGTTTTAATTCCAGTGCAGTGCCAGTTTTTTGCCCTCAAAGGACTCGCCTCCCTGCTGGAGACAATCCAGAGTATCCAGCGACGGCTCAATCCGAGTTTGAGGATTCTGGGGGTTCTGCCGACGATGGCAGAGATGAACACCATCATGACTCAGGATGTCTTAGCCTCCTTGCAAAAACGATTTAAGGATATCCCAGTCTTTGACCCTGTGCCTAAGTCAGTCAAGTTTGCTGAGTCCAATCTGGCAGGGGAACCCATCCACCACTATGCGTCGGAGCAAAGATTGGTGACTCCCTATAAAGCGATCGCAAAATTAATAATAGGAGAACAAGGACGTGGCAAAAAGACGCGCTCGGCTAAACGATGAGAATGACCCCTTGTCTTCTACCGATAAAGTCTTAGCAGGGTTTGAGCAGTTGAGCCAGCCAGCCAGTCAACCCGATTACAAGCCAACAAGTCAACAAGCTGGCAAGTCATTAAGCCAACAAGCTGACAAGTCAAGAATCCGCAAGGCAACATTTCAGCTAAGTGAAGCCGTGTTGCAGCAGTTAGACAAGTTTCACTTGCAGCTACAGCTAGAACTGGGTAAGAGCAGCACTCCTTATAAAGAGGTGATTGTAGAAGAGGCGATCGCTCAGTTCCTGGAGCAAGCTGGCTCTAACCGAGATGAGTTACTAAAAGCATTGCGGTCAAGGCAGGAGCGGCGGCAATAACAGATTAGATAAACAAAATTTATACTAATAACGAGAGAATAAGGGTTTGAGGTATTTCAGAAAGTTCAGCAATTGATAAGTTCTAGTTAAGCCGAGCTGTCTGAGGGAAAGAGGCAACGAGTTGTCAAGGTTACAGGGGTTTACACCGGAATACTTTTATTTGTCGGTGTAAGGTTAAGTTATGAAAATAGACCGTCATGACCAAGCCAAAATCTTAGCACCCGATGAGATAAAAAGTTTGTTTGAGTCGGGTTTAAAGACAGCACGCGATCGCGCTTTGTTCGGGGTGTGTCTCTACACGGGTGCTCGCATTGCTGAAGCTTGCTCTCTGCACACTAAAGATGTCTATTCGATAGATGGCAGCATCAGACCCCGTGTCACAATCCGTCGAGGCAACACTAAAGGAAAAAGCTCGACTCGTTCGATTCCGGTGGGAGGTGAGTTGAGAGTGCTATTAGAAAATTACTCCTCACAGAAGGTTTACCTGTTCCCAGGTCGTCATGGTCGAGGGCACATTCACCCGGATTCAGCGGATAAGATTCTACGGGCGGCGTTTCTGGAACTGCGTATCGAAGGCGCCAGCACTCACAGCTTTCGCCGCACCTGTCTGACTCAGATGCACAAGCGGGGTGTGCCGTTGAAGGTAATTCAGAAAATCTCAGGGCACAAAACCTTGTCGGCTTTGCAAAAGTACCTGGAGGTGCTGGATGAGGATTTGGATGAGGCGATCGCTACTTTGGTTTTTTGAGGTGCTAATCCCCTTTTTGAGATAAGTGGCTGCGGTGCGGTACAACTTTATACCTGCATAGCTGCTTTTAGGTGTAAAGCAAGGGGTGCTGTCAAAACGGCAAAGTAGCTGAAACCTAGGATTCTTCCTGAGCAGGGTACAAGCCTCTTGAAGAAGAAGGTAAGTAGATGCACCCTGATGACAAAAGCTTCGCCTCACAGCGAGGCTTTTTATTTTTCAGCGTCTTTTAAACCAGCGAAACATAGGAAAACGTTTTCGGTAATTTTACGGATGCAGGGAACTTTGAGGCAGTCTACCTTGTAGGGTGTACTCCTGATTAACTAGCAGAAGACTGAATAATGGCAGTTTCACTGGCAAAAGGACAAAACTGTTCATGAGGCACAACAACGTAATCCGAATTTTGGTCAAGTACAAAATGCCTTGTGTGTCCTGAATGCCCAGACAAAACAGGAAACTGTCCGCTATACTCTTGTGGAAGACTACCTCCTAGAGACAGCACTGATTATGGCTGAACTTTACCGTAAAGACGGGGAGTAGTGTCTTAATACAGTGGGAGCAGGTTATTAGGGCTGCCGACAAGCACTACTTGAGCGCTACAGCTAAGAGGCAAAATATATGGGAATTAACCTACAAAAAGGACAGCGCATCTCGCTTGCTAAAGAGGCACCTGGTCTTACAAAGCTCATGTGTGGACTGGGTTGGGATGTATCAAAACGAGCAGGCGGTGGTGTTTTTGGCGCTTTCAGCAATACTAAAGACTGCGACCTAGATGCGTCAGTTATTTGCTTGAATAGCAATGACAAATGGACTAACCAAGCCAACGTAGTTTATTTCGGTAATCTAAGCCACCCATCAGGAGCAATTACCCACTTGGGTGATAATCTCACTGGTGCAGGAGATGGAGATGACGAGCAGATCCTTATTGATTTGTCTCGGATACCACCGGATATTACGAAACTGGTCTTTACGGTTAACATTTACGAGTCTATCTCTCGTAAACAAGACTTTGGACAGGTTAAAAATGCCTTTGTGCGCTTAGTCAATACGTCTAATCATCAAGAACTTGCTCGGTATAACCTATCGGGAGCTGAATACACAGGTATGACGGGAATGATTATGGCTGAAATCTACAAGCATAATGATGAGTGGAAAATGGGAGCCGTTGGCAACGGCATTAGCGTGAATGGTTTAGGAGAACTTTTGAAATCCTATACTTAACTACTCTCTGAGTACCTGGATGAACCCTACAAGCTTGGGTAAATCAACTGAATGTTAACTCCGAATAGAAGTCATTTTGTAGAAAGAGGTAGAAAATATGTCTATTAACCTAAGCAAGGGCGAGCGGATTAATCTCTCCAAAGAAGCACCCGGTTTGAAAAATGCTGGAATTGGTTTGGGTTGGGATATTAATCAGACAGATACAGGTTCAGGCTTTGACTTGGATGCTTCGATATTTATGCTGGGAGCCAATGGAAAAATTCCTACCGAAAAATATTTAGTATTCTACAATAATTCAACATCACCGGATGGTTCTGTTAAACACAAGGGAGATAGCAGAACTGGAGAGGGTTCTGGGGATGATGAGACAATTGAAATTGATTTGAGCAAAGTAGATGCTTCTGTTCAAGAAATCATTTTTGTTGTAACCATTCATGAAGCAGAGCAAAGAAAGCAAAACTTTGGTCAAGTCAGAAACTCGTTCATCAGAATTTATGACAATGCTACAGAAAAACAAGTTGCAAAGTATGAGTTAGATGAGGATTTCTCGCGAGAAACTGCCATTGAATTCGGTAAACTTTACAAAAAAGATGGTGAGTGGAGATTTCAGGCAGTTGGAGCGGGCTATAATGCAGGGCTTCAGACTTTTGTAGACAAGTATGCCTCTTAGGGGCTATTTAACGAAGCCTAAGAAATAGAAGCTTGAATCAATAGAAAGGGGGGGACAACGATAAATACCCCCCTTTTTTATTAGATGCTTAACTAATTAGTGATTCTTATACCTAAAGGATATATCCAAGATGGGAATTCAATTAATCAAAGGCGATCGGTTTAATCTTTCTAAAGAAGCTCCCGATTTAAAGAAGGTTAGCATTGGCTTGGGTTGGGAGATGAGTAATACAGGACGAAGTTATGATATTGATGCCTCTGTGTTCATGTTAAATAAAGATGGCAGAGTTCCTGATGAAAAGTACTTTGTATTCTACAATAATCTAAAATCACTGGATGGTTCTTTGACACACTCAGGAGATAACAAAACGGGTCAAGGCGAAGGAGATGATGAGACGATTCATATAGAATTGACCCAGGTAAATTCTGCAATTCAGGAAATAGTTTTTGTTGTCACCATCCACGAAGGACAGGAAAAAAATCAGAATTTCAGCCAAATAAAAAATGCCTTTATCAAACTTTCTAATCAGGAAACGGGAAGCGAGTTGGCTCGGTACGATTTAAAAGAGGCTTTTTCTCAAGAGACGGCTTTAGAGTTTGGTCGGTTGTATAAAAAGGACGGAGGCTGGAGGTTTCAGGCGGTCGGACAAGGTTATAATGCTGGATTACAAACTTTTGTAGATAAGTATAATGTTGAGACGAAAGAGGAAGAAGAGAAACAAAAACCTAAAGTAGAGAGTCCGTTAATAACTCACGATCAAAATCCAAAACCGCAGCCTATTGATATAACAAAAAGAGCAGACATTAATCTTCTAAAAACAAAAGTAGATATTGTTCTTAAAAAGAAAGATATTGATAATGTTGTAGCAAGAGTCGCTTTGGTTTTAGATATTTCTGGTTCTATGATGCGTCAATATGGTTCTGGTGCAGTACAAGCGTTTCTTGAAAGAATAGTTCCAGTGGCTAGTAGACTAGATGATGATGGCACATTAGATGTTTGGTTTTTCGGCTCAAAATTCAAAAGAACAGAATCTGTAAGAGAAGCAAATGTCGATGGATACATCCAAAAAGAATGCGGGGGAATGAAGAAGGCTTTATTGCTTTTTAAAATGCCCTCTCTCATGCTGGAATTAGGTGGCGGAAACAATGAACCTCCTGTCATACGAGATGTAATAAAAAAATACACTCAGGAAAAGCCTAGTAAGCTGCCTACATTTGTTGTATTTCTTAGCGATGGAGGTGTTATTGATGAGCAAGGAATAAAAAAAGCTATGGTTGATGCAGCCAAATATCCTATATTTTGGCAATTTGTTGGATTGGCTGGTTCTAGCTATGGAATTCTGGAAAGACTAGATACAATGAGTGGTCGGTCTGTTGATAACGCTGACTTTTTTCATGTAGATGATCTAGGAAAAATCACTGACGAACAACTATATGAAAGACTTCTAAATGAATTTCCCAGTTGGCTTAAGGCGGCAAAAATGAAGCGCATATTAAACTAGGGCTTAATTTTTTATTATATAGAATCGCTTTAAACTCTACGCACTACAACTAATTGTGGAGGTTTTCAACCTTAGCGTAAGTTTTTGCACGATTGCTACTCAAACCTCTAAATCGTCCTGAACTTTATGGGTGCTGATGAGCGTCGCGACTTTGGTGTTTTGAGGCGCTAATACCTATTTCAGAGAAGTGGCTGCTGTGCGGTACAACTTTGTACCTACTCCGCTACTTTAAGGGATTGGCTGATATACGTGTATGCAAAATGTAAAATAGCCCGATTGAGCCAACAGATGTCGGGAAGTGGCGGGATGACGACACGCCTTTTTTGGATGGAATCTTACTGGGCATGGGATTTAGCTATTGCATGGCATTTGGTTGCACCAATGCTACTTTTACGCCTGATAGCAAGGATGTTCGTACTGCCAAAACTTGGAGCAAAATTACGCTCATGCTCAGGGAGGAGCAATTACCCTTTGCATCTTTATCTGCGAGGTAAGGAAATACCTTTAATTTGCCTAAATAATGTTACAGCATAAGAATCCGTCATTCCGGCGATATAATCAATAACCTTCAAAGCGTTCAAATATCTCTTATTACCAAGCTGTTCTTCAAAGAATTTGTCAGGCAATAATTTATTAACTTTTTCACCTTTCTTATTTCTTGTATCTCTTGAACTAATATCATCATTAATTGCTGTCATGAATTCATCTAACAAAGCAGAAATGACATCATATCCTGCTATTTCTATTGAGAGAACTTCCTGACAGTTATAAACTTTTGCTTTTATTTCTTTTTTGATTTCATTAATTTTATTCTCAACGAGGTGTAATAAAGGCTTGTCAAATTCACCCGTCAATAACCCTTCTTCATTTTCAATAAACGTGTTTGCAGTTACATCTATCAGTTTATTAATAGCTTTTCCACGTAGAAATCTTATATCTTCTCGCCTTTCAGATTGGCTATTTCCACTTTTTAAATCTTTTTCGTATTTGCTCCCGGCAATATTAAGCAGCAGTTCTTTTGTCATTTGATAATCTATATGGCCCATATTAAAGCCATCCTCAAGATCCATAATTCGATAACAGATATCGTCAGCTGCTTCTACCAGGAAAGCTAGTGGATGTCTACACCACCAAGCTGAATCATTATTTCCAAGTGGAATAAGCCCTGTCTTTTCTGCAACTTCTTTAAAAATCTTTTTCTCAGATTGGAAAAATCCATACTTGTTCACTCTAGATTCGTCATATTTAACACTTTCTCTTTTTTGCTGTTTTAAGAAATTTTTATCTTTGATTAGCGATTCTCTAGGATATTTAGTAAAAGTGGCAAGAGTAGCAAAAGTTAACTGTAAACTTTTTCGTCCAGTTTGTCGCTCGGATGTTGTAAGAATTCTAAATCCTTGAGCATTCCCTTCAAACCATTCTAAATCCTCTTTTTCTCCATCACTCATTGTCTCCAAATGCTGTTTTCCTGTTTCTGAATAGAACCATGATTGTATAGCATTTTCACCCGAGTGACCAAAAGGGGGATTACCTATATCATGAGCAAGGCAGGCTGCTTGAACAAGTGCGCCAAAGCTTGCTTCATTTAGCCCATTGTCAATTAATTCTTTCAAATATCCATCTTTATGTTTATTAATAATTTCGACTCCCACAAGTCGCCCCAAGGATCTACCTATGCAAGAAACCTCTAAACTATGTGTCAAGCGATTATGAACGTGATCGTTATCTGTAACTGGAAAAACTTGCGTTTTATCTTTGAGCCTTCTCAAAGATTCTGAAAAAATAATTCTGTCAAAATCGCGCTCAAATTGATTACGATTTCGTTGCGTTTCACCAGGATGTTGCTCATGTCCTTGACGCTCATCACAGAGTAATTGATCCCATCGCATCTTCTGGTGACCCATAATTAATCTCTGCTTCCAGTGGAAAACATGGTTTCTTAGTTTTTAGCACATTGTGATTGAAGGCAGCTAGTAACTTCCTTCATCACCTCTTCGATTGAGTAAGTGCTATCAACAACCAGGTCAGCCAGATCTTTTAAGTAACCTTTCACCTGGTATTCCGTAGAGTTCAGTTCTAGAAGCTGATAACTCGTAGGATTGCTCTTTCCTCTCTCAAGTAGCCGAACTGCTCGTACAGATTCATCAACCACTATGAAAATGAGATACAGTTCCATCGGGGCAACCAGTTGACGTAATGCCGTGAGAACTTCTACATGACGGATGCCATCGATTATCAGTGGTTGTCCCGGTTGCCAATTGACTTGAGCCAATACGGCACAGCAAAATTGCTCTACATCATCTTCTACCAGTTCGGCACCAACTTCCTGTAAGACTTCCCGCAACTCTGGGAATCCTCTAAGCCGAGCGACAGACCTAACATAATCTCCAAAACTGACACGCGGCCAGTGCAGAGCTTCAGCAACTTTACTGGAAAGTGTTGATTTGCCACTGGCAATACTGCCAGCAAAGCCGAGAACAATTGGTTTCATAAATTCCCAAGATCAAGTTGTAGTTGACCAGAACTTTCGTGCAGAACTACCCAACCTCGGCGATCGCGTTTAGCAAATTTGATGGGTTCTATAGACTTTACGTGTCGGATTCGCATTAGGGTAGCAAACAATGCCGCCTCACGCTCCTTCCAAAAATTAGGATCTTGTGCACATAGAGCTGCCGCAAACTCTTCCCTAATAGTTCGCCACGTTTCAGGGTCTAACTGATAAAACCAAGCATAAGCAACCTGACATATCCCAACAATGGGACCACTAGATTGTTTCAACAACACAATGTCACCTTTATCTACACGGTTGTAGGGAGCAAAACGACGTGTGGAAAACCTTGACTCTACTGTTTTCTTCCCATCTAAAATAAATTGGAGATATGGCTCTACCAAGATGGCTAAGTGAAGCGTGAAGGAAGCTGATGCAGGTGATGTCAACTGCTTCAGATAATTTTCCCAGAAAGGATCGCCCTGCACAGCTGACTGTAGTTCATCAACCAGCGGCAAGAGAGAGGTTTGTATTGTTCCGCTGTTCCCCAAAGACTAAATTCTCCTTTTGCTCTGTACTAACAAGGTTTATGATCTGATTTGTTGCGTGGGAAACCAGTTCGGTTTCTTTAGTACTTAATGGGCGCTTCAGAGCTAAAGCTACTGCTTCGTAAGGTAATCGTCCCATTGCCACAGCCCGCAGTATGAGTTGAAGCACACCCCGCCCCTGACAAGCAAAGATGCGGTTCCCAGAAGTCCAAACATCAGCCAACCTACGGCGCGAATCTCTCCGGCTCACTGATTGAAGCACATCTCCGGGTACAACGGCTATCAGAGAGGGATCTACAAAGCCTGATAGATTTGGCTGCCGGATACGCAACCTCACACCAAGCAGCACTTCCTCAATCCATTCGTCTTCTTGTGGTAGGGCGGCTGGGCGTGGGACTTCAGTCTGATGGCTACGCGAGAACACTGCTAGATTGCCACGTCGCCATTCTCTAGGAACTGTGTGAAGTCCTTCTGCCTTGAGTACGTTGAGTTCAAATAAAGGTGTGACATAAGGCAGAGCCATCTTATCCAACCGGATCAGGGTAAGACCGATTTTCTGCGCCCAGTCCAGCGTATTCATCCATTCCCGCTCAATACCAGGTCTGGTACCAAAGGGAGGCATACTGATTAAGACATATCCACCGATTTTACAGAGTTGGCAAGCTGTCCAGAGAAAGGATTGAATATGCTCTGGATACCACGGTGGATCGAGGACAACAACCTCTGCCAGAAGTTTCGGTAGTGGCTCCTTGATTACGTCGCACCGCACTACCTGCGCTTTGGGTACGGCTTGAGTGAGACTCGCTGTTATCGTCGAGCTGGCTTCAAGCAATACTAGCTGGCGTGGGTAAGACTGTTCAATGCCCATCCGAAGTAAGCTAGGGGTACCAATTAGTGCAATTGTACTATTACAACGAGTCAGTTCCTTGCACTCATTCAACAAAGTTTCAATCGCTGCATCACTAAACCGCCAATCGTAATCAAGAGGATGGGGAACAGGCAAGGAAATCTGATGATATAAACGAGTTGGAGACTCAGATTGACTCTTCGCTGGTTTGACCAGTTCTTCCATGACTTCTGTGGGAATTCTCTGTACAGATGCAAGCCGTCGGAGAGAGCTAAGAGCAATAGATGGATACACACCAGGCAGCGAGGTCACTAATTGCTCAAATGTAGTGACACCATAGGCGATCGCATCAAGCACCCAGCCGTCAACAGAATCTTCAAACATCTGTGCTTCAGTTTGAGTTATTTTCATAGTTATCTGCTTCCACAAAGAGCTATATCGGCAATGTTGCAGGCTCGTTCTTCACTGGAATATCGGTGCTCTAGCTCTTGAAGCCAAGCTTCAATTGCAATCTGTTGATTCTGCAATGCTTCAGAAGTGGCATGGTTCAGACGTTCCTTGACTGGCGTGAATTCCTGAATCTGGAGCGGAACTGTCCGCAGTGGCAAGTTTTCATCAAGCATTTGGAGACGGTCAACGAAGCGACGCATATCGTCTGCTATTCCAATTCGCGATGGTGCTGTAAACGTGGCGTAGGCATACAAGTCGATGCCTAACGTCAAAAGCTTTCTCATCAGCTCAAATTGCTGGTCAAACAGAGCTGGCTCCGCACGAGTGTTAAACGCAAACGACTCGGCGTTAAAACCCTTGAAGCAGCAAACGCGACCGTAGTTGGCATATGTAGCTACAAGTTCAATGTCCGTGTCAGAAAGAAATCGCCAGAAGTAGTCGTTACTGAGATTATCGTCTGACCAAAGATAGGCTTGGTGTTCAAGTCCACGGTTTCTGAGTTCAGCCATCATCCAAGGTACCCATTCGGGAACAAGATCTGGCTGACCACCTGTTAGATCGATTATGGGTGGCGGGTCAGGCTGGTCGAGATAACGATCAATAAGAGTGACAGGACTTAACCAGTCTGAGTAATCAGGGTTGGCGTTGAGCAACTCAAAGGGAACATAACAATACCAACAACGCCAGTTGCAAGCAGCATTTTGGAAAATCTGCGCCCGAATCATATCTATTGATGGCAGACCAAGCACCTTGCAAGCTGGGTCGATAGGTAAAGGGTTTGGTGGCCAACCAGACCCGCCGAAATTGCGTCGGAAGTGTCGGATACGCCCGATGCCACCACAGTTAGGAGGTTCACTCAAATCCTTCTCCTGCTCAGTGTTCCGAAAGTTTGTGATTAAGAGACGCTTGCTACTTAGATCAACTGATGCTGAGCGATAACGAGTTGATAAGGCTTCTGTGTTGATTGCCATTGAAACTATTACCTCCCCTACTACTCAGTAGACGAATTTTCTGGGGGTTGACGCCGTATCCGTGAGACCTTCTGTGCTTGGTCTGTCAATTGCGGTAGCTTCTCTTCTATGTACAACATGACCAAGTCAGCTAGGTACGCAATTTCGTCCTCTGTTAAATCTCTGTCTTGAGGAATGTTATGCCAGTACTCAATGCAGTTACGGCAGCACGAGGCTGTAGCGTGCTGAGCATAGTAGATACTGTTACCGGAATATGGAGTTTGCTGACCATCTCCATATCGAGGCTTTTTGCCATCTAGCATTTTAGGCACTTTGCCAACGTACTTTCTCAGTCTATGAATTGCAGCTTTATGCAGGTCGATCCTACCCTTCTTAAGAGCATGATTGACAGCATACTGGTCGATCTCTTTGTGCCAAAAATCGTGCCGAATCTTTTCATACTTGAGAGACTCGAAAGTATGCTTGACATCATTGAAGTCACGTTTGTGAACTCGCTCCCAATCAACCAGTTCTGCTCCACACTCCCGGCATTTGCCAAATGGATGAGCCGCTTTGATTTTGCGAGTTTTCTTTTGCCAAAAACAATGTAAGTTGTTACTGCAATCTGTACTCTTACAAGAGAGCCTTAAAGGTTTCAGTTCTTCTTCTGCATTCCAATCCGTTGACATGATTTTTAAATTTAAGAACTCATCACACTTTGTTAGTGTTCAATCTTCAGACAGAGCTTGCAACAAAAGATTTCGATCAACTTCATTAAGTTGTCCGAAGTGCGCTCGTTCTAGGAGATAGTCCCGTGCAGTCTGCCAAGGATCTGTATAGTCTGTATCCTCTGCTTGCAAGTTGGATGCCGCTCCCCACCAGTTCTCGCCCTGCAATGACAGACGAAACGCCATGTAGTTTGCAAGTGAAGCAACTGATACATTTTCTCTAGCTGCGACTAGGGGAACAACTCTTTTCAACCGCTCGATACTTCCTCCAGCCTCCTCCTCACATAACTTGACTAACTCCTCAGCACGACCAGCGAGTACGATATGTCCCGAAAATCGAGTTGCTGTTCTCTCTTCTTGGGACTCCCGTCGCTCCTGCGCTGTCTCGCTATCTTCAATTACAGTGCGTTCATTCAGTTCTGGCTCTTGAGCTGCGTGCCAAAGTTCGTGGAGAAGATCAGAAAGCCAACGTGCTACCGACTTTGTCTGCTGCTTGAGAACTATGACGTTACGACCTTCCACACGCCAGAAAGCACCATGAAATGCACCCGAATCATTCAGGGGTAGGACTGGCACTCCTAAACTCCATACGTAGTGCAGCGCGTGTTTAAAGGTTAGAGAGCCGTAAGTGGACAGAATCGCTTCTCGAACTTCATTGGGATTAGTAGGAATTGGCTTCTTTGGCAGGTTTGATGTGGCATCAAGTATGAGAAGTGCTAAGAAGTGCGCGTAAAGAGTGTAGACGCTTAAGCGAGTCTCATCAGCTCGTTTGGTTACTTTGAAGCGAGCCATTCCTACTGCTGCTGTATTTAGCTGTAGTGGGCTGGAGCTAAAAATGGCAGTGGATGTTAAGCCGAATACTCGGTTCAAAAGTGCTGCTGTTCGCAGAGCTAGGCTACCTGCTTGCTCTTCAGATACATCATCTATTTGTAGATTCTCCCCAGCAGATTGAGGAAGAAATCTTTTGATAATAAAATCGCGCTCAATCCCAATTTGTCTTAACCGACTAAACAAAGTGTTCAGTGAAACTTTAGAACTAGGCAAGAACACATCTTCTCGTACATTAATACCAAGCGCCTGAATTATCTCTAGTATTCTTGCGAAGCCTACAGACCCATAGTCTGTAGCTTCATAACGCTGTATCTGCTGCTCTTTGAGTCCAAGTCGCTCAGCCAGTTCCTTCTGACTTAACCCAGAAGCAATGCGTCCCTTAATCAAAGCAGATGGAAGTTCCTCCAATGAATTAAGTTCAAGTACTTCACGCTGACCAGACTTGAGGGCTTCATACTCCTCAAGCTCCTCATGAAGCTCACTAAGCTGACTCTGTAAGCCATCTTGCTGAGCTTTCCATAGGAGTGGATGCACTTCCTCACTCTTACCTGAATTTTCTACCAACTGTGCCAATGCTTGCTCAATTTTTTTTGCCTGAGCTTGCGTTACACGGTACTGCCGCTCGTTTTTAATCATGGCTGCGACCCTCCCAAATCTATAGCAACAATGCCTTTCGGGTTCCCATTCCTATCAATCTGAAAAAAATCAAGATATGTTTTTCCAACACCATCTGCTGTCCAAGATGCCGGAAAGAGTTCTCCTTTGTACTTAGCCTTTTGGGCTACACGTTTGTCGTTTAACAAAAGGAGAATGGGGTCGAGAAGGGATGGGTCAACGCCCGTTAATTCCCAGCAGCCATCAAAGTCATTAGGGTTCTCCTTTTTCGTGACGAAGCTGCCATCTATGTAAACCGTCCGGCAACCTGCCTTTGACAGTGAATCTAGGGCGGACTTCAATCCCTTGAGAAGTTGCTGTCGGTGTGGTGTTGTTCCAAATCGAGCCGCAAACTCTTGCCAGGTAGCCCAATGCACTCCTGGAGGCAAGTTTCCGTCAGAGTTAAATGCTGGTATCATGACACAACTTCTGTGTTGTGTTAACCAACATAACACAATTTCTTTGTTGTGTTGATTGGGAGTGTGTCATTAGCGTGGGAAAAGCTACAGCGTTGACGACGATTTACTGCAAAAACTTCCCTTTTTGCCAAAACACTACACGTCTACTGGGTTGCTGGGAGAGAGGCGGTAGCAGCGTCATAAAACTCATCAAGTAAATACAACCTGTCAAAAAGGGTTAGTGGTGTCCAAAAAAACGACCCTTTTTTTGGACGGTCTCTACCTGGCTCCTAACTAGCCCTTTCGGGCTGAAAATCTGTACCAACAACTCGTCACTTAATCTGTGTCACTAAAACCCCGACTTCCTATCTTTTTGGGACGTTGTACACATGAGACCCTATGCCTTGGTTGTAGTAACAAAATTGTTACTACAGTTTGGCAAACGTTATCTGACGACCTAGGTTGCACTTAAGGCAGGCGCTTGCCTCTTTCCTATTCCTCACTTTTTAGAGCTGGTTACACTAAACCTAATGCAATTGGATGTAGAGAATGAAAGAACAGTTAGCCACAGTGCACTGGAAACGAGTGAGTCTCAAGATTGTCTTGAGAGTAGTGCTGATGTTGGCAGCAACTACATCATTTAATGCTTGGAGAAGGCGTAAGAGTTGATGTGTATCGTGCGCTCACCTCAAGCCTGGGATTGAGCAAAAACCCTGTAATGAATATTGTTAAGAGAAATCCCGCCTCTCATCCATGCCCAGCAAAACCTTCGTCGTCAGAGCGCACGCCAGAACGGTTCACACTAAGCCTCTCACTTTTACCTGTGCAAAATGCAACCAGGTGACCACCCGTGATGTCTATCCCGGAAACCCACCGAAGTATTGCCTCAAGTGCAGCCCTCGCAAAAAACGTCTTGATGGCGACACCCGACCACCAGAACGCGGCGACTTTGAACCAACACACAATTTGGTTGATTCTGCTGGCAAAGTAACGCCCGTTGCCCTAGAGCCAACACCAGAAAAAGGCTGGTTCTTTGTCAGGACTGCTCTGGATTGGTTCGCCGGAGAAAGCATCATCAAGTACCACCGAAAAAAGGGACTCACCAACCGGGGAGAACCGATGTCAGGATTTGTCTTGGAGAGCCTTTGACACAAGTGCGATAACAAAAAACCCCGCTGTGGATAAGCAGGGTAGGGAACACAGTAGTCGTGATGAGTGATGCGGCTAGCTAGCCTGCTTCTGGTCAACCCGTCGTGGGGCTGACAACAGTTCAGGTAACCGTTTACAGATTACTTCAATCACATGCTCCGGGTTTGTCTTGAATTCACGCCGAATGCTGGCAACCATCAACTCAGTTGTTAGTTCCACACCATTGCACTTCTGTTGAATTCCTAGAGGCGAACAAAGCCGTCGCGCTTCTCGTTTACCAAGCTTGTCGATTACATCCAACGCTCTTGCACTTATGTCCGGTTGTGGCTCTTGTACCTGTGTCTCCGGCGTAGAGATTTCCCACTCTGGCTCTGGATCAAACTTACTACTCAAGGCTTCAGCCATTGTACTCGGCAGCTCACTTGACCAAGCATCACCTAGAGAGGCTTGTCTCACCAACATTTCTGAAGTTGGAGAAGCCATCGCTTTTTCTGGCAGGATAGAAGCCATTTGCTCTGCCTGTTGAGGCTTACCGGGACTGAAAAAATAGCAGGCAAAAACGAAATAGCAGACAAACAAAAGTGCAGCGAACAGAAAGTCTTGCATTGTTTTAAATTCTCAAAAATCTGTGGCGGTCGCGAGAGGCGGTTTATGTAGCGAATCAATCACCTCTATGGCTAGACTATACACGGTATACCGTGAGAAAGCAATGGCTAATCCCAAAAACTTGACCCCTTTCCCCTCAGTGACTAAGCAGCCACTTGCCAAAAAGCCTTTGTGCGTAAAAGTTGAAGTGGACATTGATGAATTCGTGCGCTCACTTCCTAATCCATCAGGATGGCTTCGAGACGTTATTACCAAAGCTGTGTCAGGAAAGGATAGCGTTCCTTACTGTGAAGAATGCGCTCATCTTAAACAGATTCTTCTAGGGCGAGATGCCAACTTTCAGGAGTGCTGGAATCAGAAGGTGAAAGCAGAGCGGAAACTAGAGAAAGCTCAGAAACGCATTGAGGAACTAGAACAAAAATTAGCTAAATAGATTGAGTCTGTGGAACGAGTAACAAAAGCAAAAACTTTTAAACTTGCTATCTATCTAGACTAAGAATCCCCCTTATTGTGATAACAGACAAGTGTAGATGAAAGTATAGATGAACGAGGACAAGACAATAGATGGGGTAGAGATGACCAGGTGTAGATGGCTCTAGATGACGTATCTACGTGCATCTACACCTATAGATGTCTCCTCTAGTAGGCACGGAAGCCAAGTCGGTCGCCCTCTCCCTCAAGCTCTCCATAACCTAAATCAAAAAGTAGTCCAAAGTACTGGCGTATCTTCTTAGTCGGAACCGATTTAAGCGTACTATTATCCCGTTGAACCTCAGAGGCTTTAATCACTTCCCCTTTCTTCTTGGCATAGAGCCAGATGGTTTTTAATGGCTCTCCTAAATCATCCGAGACTTTTAAATCATTAACCGTTTCGTCTACGACTTGTTCACTCTCTCCTGAAGATTGAACAAGCTCAATAGTTAGAGTTGAGGATTGAGTTTGAGTTTGAGGTGGCAATGCTAGTTCGTAATTAGGAACAGGATGCCAGGAGTTTGAGCGAGAATAATAAAACACTCTTCCCGTTACCGATAGCATCTCAATGATTTCTTTTTCCGGTTGATTAGGAATGAATCCAGCAGACAAGGCGATCGCATACAGTTGGATGGATGCCGTGTTCAGCAGGAAGACTCGCTGAAAGGTGGAAATCGCTGCCCTCGTCTTGAAGCCTAAGTCTTTGGTGAATGGCGACTGAGTAATCACCCAGACAAAGCGCCCCAGTGCTTGGTCAGGCGATAGCTCCCCCGATGAGCAAATACCAACGAGAAAGTCCTTCAGACGAGTCATGAAGGAGCTATCGCACTTCTGGTTGAGCATCACAAACTCATCGATAATCAGAAGCTTACGAGAGGAAGCTGAACCGTTGAAGCGGATTAAGAAGGCTTCAAACGTCTGCGTGGCTTTCTCGATGTCTGCGTCATAAGGTCGTAAATCAAAATGGCAACGCTTATCTGGGTCGATGGCTAGCCAGTAATGCAGTTCCGATGGTTCATCCTTGGGGTCAATCAACCAGATTTCCAGGTCAGGGTAGAGTTGTTGAAGAAAAGCGATCGCTTTTGAGACGACGACTCCTTTGCCAACTCTGGGGCAAGCGGCAATGATAGTTGATTTGAGGACTTTCGCCATTTCTGAAGCGATATCGACGGGAGTTGGTGGTAACTGGGGCATTGCCACCTGAGGGCTTAGTTCTGTTGGTGTTTTCCCAGGCGATTCTCACCCTCCATATTTTGTGCTGTCACCTCAACGGCACCTAGGCGCGTGTTCTGCCCCACTGGAGACTGAGATAAATTCCCAAACATGTACCCGTAAGCTGCCTCTAGATGAGTGCTACGTTGCGCTTCCGCCTGCTCCAAATGGCAGAATGCCTCCATCACCCAACTCGGTAGCTGATTGGTACTTTGCCGTAGTTTGACGACAAATAGAGCCAAGATTGGGTCAGAGGCGTTATTCTCTAGATGTTCGCCTTGCGCCACAGAAAATACAGTATGTTCATAGGCGCTAAGGATGTTTGCTGTAGTAATCGCATCAGCCTGAAACGTGGTTGGCGCATCTATGCCGTGTCCTCTACGTTTTTTGATTTCCTCGGCTAACCACTTGATGAATTGCTCAAGTAAAACTGAGTTTTTTAGGCAGAGATATTCCGGTTTCAGGCGATCGCGCATTGTTCCGAGTTCTTGCCAGCTTACTGCCGAGGCACCGATTGCTCCAGCGACTAAGAGAGATGGCACACCGAAGGGAAAGAATACGGGCAGTCCGAGAATCCCGGTGACTACTATCCCTGTAATGAGCTTGTTTTGGTCGGAACGATACTCAGCCGCATACTTACCCACTGCCTTGTAGACTCGCTCAATCGCGACTTCTAAGGGCATTTGCTTGGCTTCGACTAAATATCTCAATACGGTGTGTCCGTCTGGATTCCCTGGCTCTAGGTTGCTTGTTAGTTCCTGCATGATTCTCTCCTACACTTAGGGGTGCCTCTTGACACCCCTCTCGAATTGGTGATTAGTGGTTAGTCGTTAGTAGAGTCTGTCCTTGTCTGCCTTCTCGGCATTTGAGAGCGTGACTGCCTTGTAACCTCGGTGCAAAATCATTGCTAATTCAACCCCAGCAACTGCTAGCCCGTTCCAAATGATGTTTATCCACAGCGGATTACTGAGATGGTCTAACCAGGGGCGAGATAGGTGCATCGCGTAAGCGTCAACCACGTAGGCGACATATCCGGCTAGGGCTAACCAACGCAGAATTGAGAGTGTTTCACTCGTCGCTAGTTTGTAAGCCTTTTTGGCAGCGGGGTGGTTACCAGGCGCTTCATAGTGCTTGCGATTCTGCTTGTAGAGCAGGTTCTCGGCTGAATCGGGGAAATACAGGTGGAAGCGTCCGGCTATTTCTAAGCCCTGAATCATGAAGCAAAATGCGATCGCTCCGAACAAGGCAACCAGTCCGCCTGTGAGTTTGTCCAGCCAGACAATCGCTGTCCCCAAAAACGGTAGGCGAACAATTGAATTCATGATGCGGTCGCCGATGGGGGCTTCTACGGGTAGGGTTCTGCCCAGTTCATCTAGGCGTGTGGTGAAAACCTGGTTCACGAGGTCGTAGTAACCTGCGAGGTTGATGGCAATGCAGAATCCGGCAAACAGAAGAATACCGAATTTGATCGTGTTTGGGTTAAAGATGAACCCGAAGGTTTTATCGCTGAAGTCTCCCAGGCGTTGAGAGACGGGTACTTTCTCTTCGTCGAAGTCTACGTCCCGGCGTGCGCTTGGGGGAATAATCAGTTGGGGTTGTTGAGTTGGCTGGGTGTTGTTGGTCGCAAATTTTGACATCTTGATTACTTGGGAGACTTAGGGGAATTGGGTATGTTGGCAAAGGGGTGTATGGCTTGAGTCGGCATGACACCACGAGAAGTGAGAATCTGCTGCATCTGCTCTGGTGGCATCCGACGCAGGTTGGTGACAAACGGGGTGCCTTCCGCATCTAGAGTGACAACTCCGGTAATTCCAAAGGCATCGCAGACTGTTGTGCCACTGGGCATGGGACGGTTCTTGTGAATCACGATTCGTCCTCCTTCGACTGAGGAGAAATAAGCCGCCGTGCCATCGGTAATTGGCATTTCACTCATCAAGGGGATGCAGGTTTGCGCCCTAGAGAGGGCTTCTTGATGCTCGAAGGCTGATTCAGTAAGCTCGTTACGGATAGTCGTCTGCCGCTCGGCTGTGGCTTGTAACTCAGGCGCTCGTAGGACATAACCCAATCCCAAGGCGGCGAACTGAGCGGCGATTAAGTAGGTGGCTGAGATTTTCATTTCTCATCCCCCCGCTTCTTGGCGTTTATCCAATGCCAAGCACTGGTGACAGCGGCTTGTTCTGCACTATCTGGGGGTAGAGGCACGGGAAGTTCACCTGCACTTTGACGGGCTAGGGCTTCTGCCGCTGCTGTGGCTTGATTAACGGGTACGCCTGCGGCTATCAGTTGAGATTGGAAGGCTTGCTTGAGGTCGCTCATACCAGCCACTCCTCTAAAGCCCAATCGCTCCAATCTATTTCTTGAGTGTTGCTTACACTAATGTTTCCTCCGGCTTGGAGAAACTGGGCTTCCAGTTGATTCCAGGTTGCCGATTCTCGGCATTGAGTCAATAGCGTATCTGGCATTTCCAGTGTCTCGCCGTTGTCAATGAAGCTGAAAGTTGCTTCGGTGTTGTCGTTTTCCAGAAACTGGCAGATCTGGGAGAGTAATAAGTAATACTGCGAACGTTCCATGATTAGTACCCTCCACATACCAGTTGGTTGATTAGGGCAACGCACAGATTCAGCTTGGAGCTAGGGGTTAGGTGTTGTGTTAGCTGCCACAGCCCCCAGCCGTTACCCTCTTCATCGAAAGAATCTTGGACAATTGCTTGAGGGGTTTGGGTGGCTGATTCGATGAGCATAATTAGACACGCGGCTCGGTCATCATGTGTCAGGGCTTGCAGTTGAGCGCCGTAGCGATCTTCTATTTCAGCCAGAATCTGAGCGTCTTGAGTGCCGGGAAGTCCCCCGACGTAGTAGCCAATGGGTTTTACCATTAGTGTTATCCTGACGATTCGTTTAGTTGGTCGTTTTGGAAGAGCCAGCACCTGGACGGGTCAAATCTTTGGTGCTGGCATCAAACTCTTTGTGGTCATCTTGTTTGAAGTCGTTGACAAATTGGTCAAACTCGCTCCAATCGCCACTTATCAATGCGCCCAGGAATTCCGATTCGAGGAGTGTGAGAACAGTTTCGTAGTGCTGTTTCAACTCCTCTGTCCGTTCGTCCATTGGTTCTGGACTAAGACGAATATCAGCCAAGGCGCGTTCTAGTTGCATCAGGTTTGGGTTCACGCGATACTCCTAAAAACTCATTGACCTGAACTGTTGCACCTGTACAGGTGCAACAGAGGGTTTAATGGTGGGTAACTGCTTTGGCGCTTGTGTCTGCGCCTGAGGTGGTATAGTCACTGGCGGTGGCACAGGGCTGGGGGTGCCTTTGAGTGCACTCACCAGATGGTCGCCGTAGTTGATTAAAAAGATGCTGAACAACTGGCTAAAGGTTTTGATTCCTGTCGCTTCTAGGATTTGCTCTGCTTTGGGTCTATCGTCTTGATCGAGTACAATCCGCGTTTGATTAGCCATTAGTCCCCCCGGCTAAATGCGCCATGGCAACAATGTTGAACAGTTGGGGTTCGGGTGCAATCTTGAATCGGTCGCCTGATGCTTCACAAATTGGCGCGGCAAGGTTGGCACTACCACCAACGACAAGAACTTCTCCCAGTTGTGGCAAGTGATTAACCCATTTGGAGCGGATTTCAGCTCTCGCTGATTCAACCCACTTGTCACAAGCATTTTGGTAGATGTCCAAGAAGTTAAGACGGTCAGTTCCATAAATGCAATCACCCTTTTGGATTGCGTCCATGATGTCTGCCAGATTCGGGCTAAAGTCGAGGTTGAACACCTCTTTCATCTCCACGGCTACTTGTTGGGCTAATGCCTTAGTTCCTGGCAAAATCACTTCAGCTTCGTGAATCAGGGTGCCGTTTGGAAGGTAGATTCGAGCAATGGAAGTCCCACCTCCGACATCCCATACGGCATTCTTATGTTCCGGAAAACTGAAGAAACCCTGAGACTTGGCGTAGTTGAACGCTGGTAAGGTTTCATCTATTGGCTCAACTTCTGCAACTGTGTAGCAGATGTGTTGACCATTGCGCTTGAATTCCTTGGTCAAGGGGTAATTCTCAAGCCGTTTAACAGCCGTCACGTCGTCATCATTGAGGCTATTTGGTAATGCGATCGCAAACTTCGCAATGTGGACGTTGCTGAAACCTTGATTAGGCTCGATTGCAACTAATGCCAGAATTTCTGCTAGTTCGCACTTGTCCTTCTGAAAGGTTGGTTCGCCTCCTAAGTCTTGAGCCAATTTCCCAACGGCATACCGCTTGCCATCGACTTCTAAAAGCACTGTTTCCGGGTCTGGGCGTAAGCGCTTCCACTGGTATTCCGACACCTCTTTGACGCACGAAGGGATGATTTTGACGTTGTTTTGCGGGTCAATCCACTTGATAAACCTGTTTCCACCATCAAAGACCACGCAGGGACGTATCGGGGAATTTTGAGGATACATATATCCGTAGTTCAGCGGATTCAAGTATCCGTTAAGCGTCTGCATCTGTTCGGTTTTCATGGTTCAAAATTTGGCTAGATGCCCTGTGGTTTCTGGACTTAAGGCGCTTGATTGAAGAGTTCGCAACCGTTTAATACTGGTATCCGCTTGTGTGCGTTTTACGCTTGCCTCTGTCCGTTTAGCGTCTATGCCTGTCATACTAACAGTAATGTAATGAAATGAACAGTACCTTACTTGATTTTTACTTGACTTAACGTACTGAAAGGATAATGAGGGGGAATAGTGGATGAAATATTGATGGCTAGAGACAAATCTCTGATTAGTGTGTATGTCCCTCAGGAGGTAAAGGAGAGGCTAGAAGAATGGGCAGGTGAGGAGGATAGATCTGTGAGCTATATCGTCGGACGGCTCATCACAGATGCTCTCGACATTAGAGAGCAGCAAAAACAACCCTCTACACCACAGCAAAAGCCCAGCAGCGGCGGAAAAGGCAGGGGAAAGAAAGAGGGTGAAGGATGAGTGAGACACCAAGCGTTTACAACGTAGGGAGCGCTCGTACTCCCGTCCCCAACTTCCCCAGCTTTGATACACAGCTCAAGGCTTTGCCGCCTACCGTAAGATCTGTTGCAGAGTCGCTGGCGCTGAGAGACATGGAAGGGGTAAGGCGGTATGTGGCGGTACATTTCAGCTAATCGGGGGATGAGGTCATGACTGAAACACCAAGGCAATACAACAAGGCTAACGGCACACCTTTTAATCAACCTGTATCAAGTGCTGAGTGGTTAACGCTCGACTTCGTTAGGGCTATCAACAGCTTCCATTAGGGGACTGATTACTTCAAATTCTGCGAAGTCTTAGGGTTTACCCTGACAGCTATGCAGAAGAAAAATACTCCCAGTTTCAAGAGTTGATCAGTAACCTAAATCAGTTTGACTTTGAAGAGATTTGATGTTGAGTTATTCATCTAAGTAGTTATCTGGAGGACAAAGCAGATAAGCGTTTTATCATGAATCCATAGATATTGCTCAACAATTTACTAATGTCATTGGAAACAGCTACAGGTTTTACGGTAAGCTTCACTGCTCTTTTAGAACGGTATGGAATTGCTCAATCTACCTTGAGTCATAGAATCAAGCAACTTAGGCTCAAGACAAAAAGAAGTGGGAGGAATGTCTATCTCTCTCTCCATCAACTGGCTCAACTGGATGACCTTCATCGATTTCTCCAAGAACATCCCAGAAACACAATTAGAGAGTTTCTTACACTTTCCGGTCGCTCATCCACAAAGATCGAGTCTATCGATAGAAACATTGAGTCTTCCGGTGAATCATTGACGAATCATAGCTACCAAGATGATTTATCGAAAGAGTCTAGAGGGGAATCTTCCCAGGAACAGCAGGTTCTCAATCAATATGCCCAACTAGCTGACGAACATCGACACATTATTAATGAGCAACGGTACATCATCAATGACCAGCTACGCTTACTCGATGAGCAAAAGCTTGAAATTGAAGAACTCAAGGCACAACTGGAACAAATGAAGCGACAGGTAGATTCTGCTGAGCGGGAAAAGCTAATGCTGAAACACAAGCTAGGGCGGTACAAGAGTGACGCAGATAAATATAGAGATGCTTGCTATAGATGGCAGGATTTTTGGGAAGATACTTTTCATTGTCCACTCCTTTCTGCCCAAATAGGCGGTGCATCAGAAGTAGTCCAGAAACATACTTTTCCTTATCCATCTCTTTCTACCCGACTAGGCGGTGCATCAGAAGTAGTCCAGGAAGATACTTTTTCTTGTTCATCTCTTCCTACCTGGCTAGGCGGTGCATCAGAAGTAGTCCAGAAACATACTTCTTCTTGTTCATCTCTTCCTACCTGGCTAGGCGGTGCATCAGAAGTAGTCCAGCCAGAGCAATCCTTCATTTGGGTGAAAACCAGACTGTATTGGAGAGGGAGCGAGTCCGATTTTTTGATGGCAGCTAACGATATCAATTCACGCTTACCGCAGTTTATCGATTAGTCGATGAAACACTGATATGATATTATTGTGAGACTTCTAGTCTTTGCTCACATTCTATTTGGAGTCTTTAGTGTCCAAAACGCTAACAAAGAATGAAAATCGCCTCCTATGTAGTCATAGGAGGCGATTGTTCAGTACTCATTTGCCGATGGATTCTAGGAGTTTATTTAGTATTGGACAAGATATAATAAACCCAAGAATACATCAGACTTATTAGTTTAATAATTAGGTCGGGCGCAGAAGCACTCCGCATCCAGAAAGTCTTGTTTAGTTTGGACACGAGACTAGACTTTTCTAGATTATAGCTTTTTTTTTGCGTGACATCTTCATACGCCCATTTTCTATTTTATTGGGTGATCACTAAAGATGTAAGAGAATTTAAGAATTCTCTTTTAGGGCACAAAGGCTGAAATCAAGATGGAACGGTAGCGAAGCGCCTCTCAACAATTAGGAGGCAAAATGCAAACAACGGTTAAAGTCTCAGGTGAGACATTACAACCTACAGAGAACTTCCAAACAGGTGATCGCCGCTTAGGCGACCGTCACTATAAAGAGCTGACTCAGGAACGTGGATTGTCACCCGACTGGGTACGCGCTAATTGCTGGTCTGTGACTGAGCAGGAAGCGACAGAAGCTCTACGTTACACAGCTAAATCGGCTGGCATCATGCTTCAGGGGGGCGGCTGGCAAGTTCAATTTAAGCCAAACAAACCTTGGAAAAGTGACACGGATAAGAAGGCTCCAAAATACCGTTCTCCACGGGAGGACTACGATGCCATGCTTCCCAGTCATCCAACCGATAAGACTTTTTGGACTGACCTAGAAGCACTGAAAACTAAATGTTGGCAGATTGACGGGGTTTACTACATCCTCATCACAGAAGGCTTTTTCAAGGCAATAGCAGGATGCTCTAACGGGATACCAACCATCGCACTTTTGGGTATAGAGATGGGGCTAACCAGTAGTAAGGATGACCCGCAAGGCAGGCGTTATCTAGTGCCACAGCTAGAAAAATATGCCAAGGCTGGCTTCGGATTCATCTTTGCTTTTGATGCCGATTGTGTAAACAATCCCGATGTCATGAGGGCAGAAAGAAGTTTAAGTCATCGGTTCCGACAGTTCCGCGTACCAGTTCGCTCTATAAGTGGTATGTGGTCGGTAGATAAGGGTAAGGGGATGGACGATTATATTCAAAAGAATGGCATAGAAGCATTCCGCGCCATACTGCTCAAGGCGAACGAGAGGCAGCAGGATAAGCGTGAGGGTGAGGGTAAGAAGAAGTTTTCCCTACCTCCTGCGAACGTGACAGCTTCACTAATGGCTGAACTCTACCGGGATAAGTTGGCTTGGGAATCAGAGTATCAGCTTTGGCGACACTACGGAGCAAAGCACGACGGGCTTTGGTCCGAGGAGACAGTAGAGAGTGTTCGCGGGTTGATTCATGCTCACCTCCGTACACTACCCGATAGCCCTCCATTTGCTGCTGGCTATGTGTCTAGTGTCTTGACTATCCTTCAATCAGATTTAGAAGTTAAAGATTGGAACGAATCAAACCTTTTACCTCTACGTGACGGAGCGCTGGAAATTGACAGCGGGGAATTACTGACCCACTCACCCAGCAATCGGTTTACTTGGCAGCTCCCTTTCAGATGGGAAGACAGGGATATCGGCTGTGAGCCAATTGAGGAATTCTTGCTCAAGATTACGGGGCATCGTCAAATTGCTGAAGTGTTACTGGCATATTTGGCTGCGATCGTGACTCGTCGCTCTGACCTACAACGTTACCTAGAATTAATCGGTGGAGGTGGTACGGGTAAGTCAACCTACATGGCATTGGCTAAAGCACTCGCGGGAGACGATAACGCGGTTACGTCACGGCTGTCACTGCTGGAAAAGAACCAATTCGAGACGGCGAAGTTTTACAAGAAGCTACTGGTATTGTTCCCAGACTCCGAGCGCTGGCAGGGGGAAGTATCAGTTCTCAAGCAGCTCACTGGACAAGACCCTATCCGGTACGAGCGCAAAGGAGTCCAGCAGTGTAGAGACTATGTTTATGAGGGCATGGTCATCTTGTCAGCTAATGAACCTCCTGAGTCAAGTGATCGCACGTCGGGTCAGGAGAGGCGTAAGCTAACCATCGGGTTAGACAATCGTATCCCAGAGTATGAAGGCAGAAATTTAGCAGAGGAGTTCAAGCCATTCCTTCCAGGTTTACTTAAGCGGGTCTTAGAAATTCCACGCGACCGAGTAACAGATCTCATCAAACACACTGAGCGCAACGTGCCAGCGCTAGCAGCTAAGAAGTGGGCACAAATGGTAGAGACTAACCCAATTGCCGCGTGGGTCGATGAGTGCTTGATTCTTGATCCCACTGCCAAACTTTACATCGGGAAAGACGTTGCAGAAGATGACCCACGACGGCAACAGTGGGCTTATCCCAACTTCCTTGACTACCAAAAGGCATCGGGTCATAAAACATCAATGCCCGTTAAACGCTTCAGCTCTAACTTCAGAGACCTGCTCAAAAATCAGAAGAAACTACCTATCACCGAGCATAGAGACCGCAACGGAGTATACATCCAAGGCATTGGACTTCGCTCATACCATGACCCCGACGGTACTCGCTACCCACACCTTCTTACGGGTGAGTGTGACGGGTTAGTGACGGGTTGTGACGGGTTGGTGACGGCTGAAACTATTGGTAGTGTTGGATGTGACGGATGTGACGGTTTTTTTCAAGTCGGTGAGACAAATGAAATTCACTCATCACCTCAAGATAACGCGCAAAATAATGAACTTGAGGAATGTGGTGAAAATCCATCACATCCGTCACACCCGTCACCTGTAAGCATTCCAGCCGTCACCGACCCATCACCCAACCTATCGCAACCCGTCACAGAGCCGTCACAGGTGCCAGCGGTCGTTGATGAGCTTGAAAGCTGGACGAAATATCACGAACACAAGCCCTACCCAAATCCAAGCTCGGATAATGTTCGCGCTAGCCAGAAACGGGCGCTAAAAATCCGTGAAGCGTATCGAGCCGCTAGGACTAAAGAAGACTTGTCAGCACTTCGGCGTGAAAATGGTGGGGACTTTTCTAAGGAAGAATGTTTTTGGGTCTATAGCTGGCTAAAGAATTTCTTCCAAGCTGAGTACAACTATGTGCAAGCTACGGCCAAAATCAGCCAACCTAGTTTGCTGGATGGAAACTCATCGCTCTAAGTGCGTCAGGTCTTGGACTTTTAGCCCTTGTCGCCTAATCACACTATTACGACCCATCCTAAAAGCGATCTCGTTTATGGTGGCTTCGCAATAGAAGACGTACAACTTGCCCCTTCAGGATGGGAACTCAGAAGAGGCACCCTTGACCAAAGAAGCTCCAGACAATTGGGTCTGAGAGTAACCAAAGTACGCACAGAGGTTAGCTTATGTTTCCGGAAATTGTAACTGTAATCCTCAATGAAAATGGTGGTTTTCCAGACGTTGTACTGGCGGACGCTCTAACACTTGGCTGGAAACGGGCACTTGCCGAAGATAAAGCGCTTGGTATCAAACGCAACTGTATCCTAATGTGCCTCATCCGGTTGCCTGATACGTCTCAAGGTAGAGCTTGCCAAAAGCTGGCTGAAAAGATTAGAGCCGTTGCTCAGTTTGACAAACCTCCTGAAAATCAAACTCAAGCCCTATGGATGCGATCGGTTCAGCTATATTGGCAGACCAGGGCTTTAATGTTGGCTAACCTAGTTTTTCCAGTGATAAACGAGCCACTTCAATCGGGTGGCTCTCTCAGTCAAAACCCAATGCCTCAGGACATTGAAAATCTACGGCTAGAGACGAATCTAGATAAAGCCTTATACGACTTGCTCAAGGAGGGAGAAACTTTAATCAAAGACTGGGCAAAAGCCACAGGCATTCGTTGTCCCTTCCAAGACTTTGAGGAACTCTTCATTTATATTCTGAAAGCCAGATTTAAGAGATATTGGCAACAAGAAGTTTTCAGTTCAGCCTTCTCACGTCCAGACAAGAAAACTGAGAAGAGAGACCAGCGTCAGTGGATAAAGTTCCTTGCTGATCACTTTGATGGTGAACCACTTGAGAAACAATATTCTAAGGTACTGATGGATATGGGTTGGGAAGGATATCCGCTCTTAGCACTACGACATCAAAAAAGGAGCAAGCCTTTCAAGAAACTTTGGAAAGTCTTCTTGAAAACTCAAAGGGAGGCAATCAAGCTGATTGATGATGACCTTCACTTCAAAAAGGGTCAGCCTTATCAAACCAAGCAGACTAATAAAAAAGTTGCCATGCAAGGAAAACTCACTGAAAAAGACTTTATCTACTGGACTTTTGCCTAACAGAACTTAACAAAACTAAATTCGCCCAAAAATCTATTCCCCTTGCCGCTTTGGTATCAAAGATTCAGAGCTAAATTTTTATTGCCCTAATGCCAAAGCCAAAAAAGCCTAAAACCAAGTCCAGACCACGCCAAGACTACGAGAAGAAACCGAGCTGCAAAGGTACGAAATCAATGCGGGGCCAGCCCGAAATTTATGACGAACTCAAAAAAGCTGTTTCTTTTGCTATTACGCCAGCCGCTCAGCTTGGATTAACGCGGCTCAGCCAACAGCTAAAGATTTCTCGAAGTGAACTGATCGAGCAAATTGGTCGGGGGTTGCTCACAATCGCTGAGCTAGAAACTGAGTCCGATTCGAGCTTCGACTTCTTGAAATGCCGGGATTAAGCTACTAAGCAAGAGCTAAACTTATCCAGCTCCAAAACTTTCGGTCAATTTTCTTGAAATCCGAGGATTCAATAAACCCGAAAAATCAAAGGTTTAGGATTTATTTAATACCTCTTATTTATTGAATTGCTCTGATTTATTTATTGATAAAAATCTTGGTTTTACTCTTGAAACACTTGCAAGATAAAGGCTTGGCTCTTATTTAACCTATTGCGTTTCTCGCAACAGAATTCAGTGTACTCTGTGCTAGAAAAGTAGATAAATAATAAATAAGAGTTGGAGAGTGCTGGTTGAGAGAAAATTCCGCTGAATCGAAAAAGTCTAAGTGATTATCGCTTAGTTCTTAAATAAGACCTGAAGTGAAACAAACCCTTTGTAATTAACTCAAGGAGACATTTATTATGAAAGAATTCCTGACTTGTTGGCAAGTCATTGAGCTATATGAAGAATACGTGAAAGCTACTTATCCTCCAGAAATAGCTGAACGAATTATCAATGAACTTCGCAGTGCTGTTCTCCGATTTTGGGCAACACAATTAGGTTTTAAACGGACAACGCAGGGAAGAAAGATGACCTTGGCTGACTCCACCTCAGCTCAACAATTTCTACAAACCTTAGGAGTCGAGACATTACTTAATGCGCGTCAGACTCTAGAGCAGGCGTTTGAAAATCAGAAAGCGTCTATTGCCAGCAAAAACACCTACGGCAACCGTTTTACCCAGTTTTTGAGCTGGAGTCAGGAACAACAGTGGTGGCCTTCTCGAGGTTCCTGGAAAGCTTCTGTGAAGAATCAGTGCTGCCCGATCTTAAAGCATCCCTATGGCAATACCTCTAACACCCCGCTGACGGAACGCCGGACGCGGCAACTGAAGTATCAGCTCAAACCCCAAGAGACTCCTCTAGCACTCCAAAAGGAACTGGATAAATTTTTCCAATTCCTGACCGAACCGGAATGGCCAAGTCGAGTCGTTGACCCAATTGAAGAATCATCGGCTGGTCTATACATCAAGGAGATACGTCTAATGCTGGGCTGGTTCTATCGTTACCAAACGCCACCAATTAAGCTTGAGCAACTGAGCTTGTCACAATTGCTGCCTCTAGTGACGCGAGATGACTTAGAAGACCTCACGACACGACAACAGGAAAAACTTTGGAAGCAGCACAAGCAAACCCTAGAAAGTTGGCTGTTTCGTTATTTTTCTTTTTTAAGAGAAGCTCTCTACTCGAAAAGTCCGCGAACCAGACGCGGTAAGATCTGTGTGCTCTTGGCGTTGGCGAAGTTTCTCTACACGGATGAGGTGGAGCAAAAAGGTGATTATGACCACATTCCTCTGATTAAATTACTGAACAATCACTTAGAGAAAGTGAGAAAGGAAATCGCCGAATGGACGAAAAATCGGCAGTCCGTCTCGGATTTCGACAAAAAGTGGCCAGATACGCAAGAAGGTGAAACGGCGCTGGCCGTTGTCCGGGCAAAGATTGTGGAACCCATGCGTATTGAGTGCCGACCGAGAAACAGTTGCGGACAATTCCGTAGCCGCTTCCAAATTGCCCTAAGTCATCAGCATTACTTACAGTGGTCATTCCTTGCCGATCTTCCAGCCAGACGACAACAAGAGTATCGCACAGCAAGAATTGCTCTTTCCTGCCCAATTACCCGTCCGGAAGGAGTGCCACAAAATGGTTTGTACCATCCCCTGCCACCTTTAGAGGCGCGTGAAAAACGTCGGGACGGAACGATTAAGGACAATTACATCTACAAGACCTATATCCACAAGACAAAGCATTATCCCGAAGGTATCTGGGTGCTGGAGGTACACAAGTACAAAACGTACAAAAGTTACGGAACACAATCAATTGTGATTCCCAACCGCCAGTTTGCTGATGGTAGCTGCTTTTACGATTACCTGGAACGCTATTTGTACGGCTGGTTCCTGCCTGCGGGTTACAGAAATTCCCAAATTTATAATTGGTACCAGCCGGAACTTATCGGTTGCCGAGGACGATGGGTGACAAGTGGACGCGCTGAATTCAATCCAGGTGATGCCTGCTGTTTGCCAGCGGGAAATAATGCCGCCATCTGGTCCTGGGGTTATCTGTTGGTCGCACCTAAACTTGGTACTCTTGCCAATGAGTCAGGGTTTACTGACTCGTTTAATACAACCTCGCATCGCTTGATTGGGAAACGAATTACGCCTCATACGATGCGCTCTATCTGGGCAACTTGGGCGTATCAAGTCCAACTCAATGATGCCCAATTTCGGTCATTAGCTTATGCGATGGGGCATAAGGTTGAGACTCTACGCCAGATGTATGAGCGCTGTACTCCTGAAGAGAAGCGACGACCGATTGAAGAGGCAATTTCGGAGTTGTTGTTTGAGCCTTCTCCAGTGCCTGAGCTTCAGGTGGAAGCTAGTCCACGCTGGGAAAGTTTACTGCAACAGTTACAACAGTTAAGCCCTACTGAGCGAGAGCAGTTCCTGGCAGCGTTTACCAAGTAGTTAGTCCATCAGTTTCGACCGATGAGCGGTGCCTTTTGGGTGGGGAGAGCTTAATCAGGACTTACGCAGAACTACTACCTGTAAGGTGGGCACTGCCCACCTTATTACTACGAATAGTGTTTAAACGAGCAATTTGCGTAAGTCCTAATTAATACCAGGCTGCGGTCAAACGTATAAATCGCGATCACGTTTTTGAAGAGTTTGCTCAAATGCATAATTCCATCAAATTAGAGGCACTATTTTGGTACAAATGTTCTCTTAGAAAATCGCATTTTCTGTAAATATATACCACTTGCGTCAGTCCTATCAGTATAAATTTTAGTAAACATCTGTATAGATATTATGGCTAGAGGGAAGAGTAACTTATAGACAATAAAGACTTACTTTCTTTAAAAGTTTACGAGGAAAGATAATGCCGATCCATCAAGAAACAAGTGGAAACGATACTCCTTTGTTTAACGCTGATTCTGATTTAATGTATGGCTTTACTAGTAACGGTAACTTTGACAGGGGTTCTAGTAAAGGCTCTTTATATAGATGGTGGCAAAATCGCATCCTATTACGTGGAGGGGGAGACAATGATACTTTAGTCGGTGGAGAGGAAAATGAAATCATAGTCGGAGGTTATGGCGATGATCTTATTTTTGATGGCGGCGGCAATGATATCCTATTCGGTGGTTATGGCAACGATGGTTTTGGTGGGGATAGTGGAAATGATTGCTATGTATTACGAGCAGGCTATGGAACGGATTTTATCGACGGTTTTGAAGATGGTCAAGATTCATTCTTTTTAGCTGGTGATTTGACATTTGAGCAGATAACAATTACAAAAAGTTTTGGCGTAGATTATTCTACTTTTCAAATCAGCATTACTAGCACTGGTGAGGTTTTAATGGATCTGGCAACATCTTCAACTGCTGATCTAACAGCAGCAGATTTCATTAGTATCTAATTAGTTCTGTCTAACTTTTCCTCACGCCTTACCACCTTGGTAGGGTGTTTTGTTTTACACCAATGTGACATAAAAGGTATTGTGTCCTAATCGGTGATAAGTGAGCTTATCCACTTATCAATGAGTTGCAAGAATCGGGGGGTCATTCTCAATAAAACCCGATTTTTGACCTTCTCTGTATCGTCTTTTTCGGGAAGTAGCCCAATCAACGGTATATCGTCATTCCAGCCATTATTCTACTTCCGCGAGTGTGAGATTATCGGTATTAGGTAAAGGCAACTGGTATGTGATTCATAAGTCAGTCCTATAGCTTGTTAACTACTGAAGGTGAGAGAACCTAAACGGCTACAGAAGAGCGCCCCTTAAAGTTCGGCATTTCTAAACTACTCATCACACTCTTGGGTAGGCATCTAGTATTCATGCAGCATTGTCATCTCAATGATTAGATCTGGTTGTGTAGCAAAAACTTTTTAGTGACAAGTGATAAGGGTTGCTCAACCTCAGCCCTTGAAAAAATTTGCTCGCTTTTCCAAGTGAGCCTAGGGACTGGTGATTGGGAGCGGATTTGTAATAGGCAATCTTATAGCGGGAAGGGAGTAAAGTATTAGCAGTCGGAAAGCGCTAATCCATCTATGTGGGTAAAGTCGAGGCGTAGCGCTTTTGTTTGGATTAGTTTTTAATAAAATAAAAAACCGGGCAGTGGGATGATAGCTGACTTACAGAAATTCTATCGAGCAACAAACCCTAGCCTCACTCTGAGTACCGACAAGGCGGAAGACCGCAAGTATTACATTGACTGTGCCTCAGTACGGGGTGGAGATATCATCGGGAAACTGAAAAAGAAGATTGCCTTTTTCTCACCCGACGAACCCACCTGCGTTCTATTCACCGGACACATTGGTTGTGGCAAATCCACCGAGTTGTTACGACTTAAGAAAGAACTGGAAGACGAGGGCTTCCATGTAGTCTATTTTGAGTCCAGTGAAGACTTGGAAATGACCGATGTCGATATTGGGGACGTGCTATTAGCGATCGCACGTCGAGTCAGTCAAAGTCTGGACAAGATTACACTAGAAGACACTAGTCGGCTCAAGCAGTTGCTGCAAGGGGCAGCCAAGGTTTTGAACTCCGAGGTGACAGGTATAAAAATCAAGCCTCCCGAAATTACCGGAGTTCCCGGAAGTCCCAAAATTGGTGATGTTGGTTTCACTTCGGAAAACGAAAAGTTTTCGATCGCCTTTGGAATTGGCGAAATTACGACGAAAGTAAAAAGCGATGCAACGCTGCGCGATCGCCTTAACCAATATCTGGGTCCACAGAAAACTCAGCTTTTAGAGGCGATAAACCAAGAACTGCTCGAACCTGCGATCGCTAAACTGAAACAGCAGGGGAAAAAGGGACTGGTAACAATTGTCGATAATCTAGACCGCTTGGATACTCGCCCAAAATCCTGGGGGCGTCCGCAACAGGAATATCTATTTATCGACCAGGGAGAGTTCCTGACACGGTTAAAGTGCCATGTCCTCTATACCATGCCCTTAGCGTTAAAATTTTCCAATGACTATGGAATGCTCACCCAGCGATTCCTAGAAGACCCCAAGGTGTTGCCAATGGTTCCGGTACAGTCACTCGATGGCAGTGACCACGAAGAAGGAATGGCGCTACTGCGACAGATGGTTCTGGCGAGAGCCTTTCCTGACTTAGAGGAACCCAAGCGCCTCAGCCGAATTACAGACATTTTCGACAGTCCCGAAACCTTAGACCGCTTGTGTCGCATTAGTGGCGGTCATGTCCGAGACTTACTCAGACTGCTGCATACCTGGATTGAGGAAGAAATGGGACTGCCCTTATCTCGCGACACCTTAGAGGGAGTCATCCGCGCCTGTCGCAATGAAATGAAACGACCCATCTCCGATACCGAGTGGGAATTGCTGCGCCAGGTACAACAACGCAAAGATGTTACGGATGACCAAGGATACCAAAAATTAATCCGCAGTCGGTTAGTGTTTGAATATCGCGACAAGGGCGAGTGCTGGTTTGAAGTCAATCCAATTTTGGCGGAGGGGAAACAGTTGCAGTCATGACAGACTCCCACCGACCGGAAGATGTCAGCGTCTATAACGAGCGGTCATTGCAACGACTGGCTTGGGCAATTGAAGCGTCGGTCGGACAGTTTCAACTGATTTTTGCCCATTGCAACTATGCCAGCGTGCGATCGCAATTGGTGGAGCGATTGCAGCACATTTGCTCGGTAGACATCCACATCCTTACCCTCAAGGAATCAGACCGAACGCTTTACGCCACAATTCAAGCCGCATTGGGAGAGACACAACCTGCTGCCGTGATGGTATTGGGGTTGGAGTCGGTACACCACATAGACCAAATGCTGGCAGCGGCAGACCAAGTACGAGAGGAATTCCGCAAGCACTGCCATTTCCCCCTAGTGTTGTGGGTGAATGATGCCGTTGGGCAGAAGCTGATGGAATTAGCTCCCAATTTTGTGAGTTGGGGAACAAGACGGAAGTTTGCGATCGCACTTGATGACTTAGCCAATTGGCTGAGACAAACAGCAGAGCAATGCTTTGCCAATCCGTTCAACTCTGTGCCAAACGAAGGTTTGCAGGCAGCAGAACTCGAAGCAGCGCGGCAAGACTTGTTAAAGGCTGAATCCACTTTAGACGCGGAACTGGAAGCTAATTTAGAATCCTTGCTGGGTTTTGCTCAAGAAAGCGATCGCAAACTTGATGCGGCTCTAGAGCATTATCAGCGAGCTGCCTTGCTTTGGCAACAACTTAATCAATTGCAGCAACAGGGATACACGCTTGTGCGTATAGCCTTTTGTTATCACCTCAAAGCGCTGCAATATCAAGAAAAAGATAATCCTTATTCTCAATTAACTAGAGATTATCTCCAGCAGTGGCAAGAGATTTTTGAACGGATTAAACGCTCCGATTTAATCGCCAACTCAATCACTACATTAGGTAAGATTCTGCGCGACTTGCAGGATTGGGAGCTGTTGCAAACACTAGCTCAAATTGCGTTACAACTCCATGAAACTGAAAATAACCTCCTAGAATTAGCTCAGGATTATGGTTTTTTAGCCGAGGTGGCTTTAGCTCAAGAACGCTGGACGGATGCCAACCAGTTCGCGCAAAGGGCACTCGACGTTTTATCACCCATCGCCAGTGAGGCTGTACGACTATCTCACTCCAGTCGGTATCGGTTTAGTTTGGCACTAGCCCAATACCAGTTAAATCAAATTCAAGAAGCAATTTCTAATTTAAAAGCGGCAAAAGCTACCTGCAATCCCCTGGACGATTTAAAACTTTATCTTGATATCCTCAGCCAGTTGCAACGGTTCTACTTCGAGCAAAAAAACTATCTCGAAGCTTATGAAATCAAACAAAAGCAGCGTTCTGTAGAACAGCAATTTGGCTTGCGAGCCTTTATTGGTGCAGGTCGATTGGAATCGCAACACCAAGAAAACTTGGCACAGGCGCAGACAGAAGCTCAGGGGACAATAGCCCCGGAAATGATTGCGTCTGGACGACAACGAGATGTCGAGCAATTAGTTGAGCGGATTATCAAGAATGAGACTAAATTAATCGTCATTCACGGGCAATCTGGAGTGGGTAAAAGTTCTTTGGTGAATGCCGGACTGATACCCGCGTTGCAGGGAAAACAGATTGGCATTCAAACGGTTTTAGTGGTGCCAATCCGAGTGTATACCAATTGGGTTGAAGAATTAGGGCAGTTATTAGCACAAAGACGGCAAGAGAAAGGGATAGATGATAGGAATACGATATCCCCGGACAACCTGAATTCAACAGCCGCCATCTGGGAACAGTTGCACCAAAACGACCAGCTCAATCGGCGAACGGTGCTAATTTTTGACCAGTTTGAAGAGTTTTTCTTTGCTTGTCCTCTAGTCGAACGGCGGAAGTTTTTTGAGTTTCTGGGGGAATGCCTACAAATTCTCTCAGTGAAGGTCGTTTTGTCCTTACGAGAAGATTACTTGCATTATCTACTGGAGTGCAATCGACTACTTAGTCCGGGAATTAGCAATCATGGCATTCTCAGCGAAGATGTGCTTTACCCCTTGAACAATTTTCCCCCCAACGAGGCGCGACGTTTAATCGAGCAGCTAACAGAACGAGCAAATTTCCATCTGGAGTCAGGTTTAATTGACAAACTGGTAGACGATTTAGCTAGTGAGTTGGACTGCGTGCGCCCGATTGAATTGCAGGTGGTGGGAGCGCAGTTGCAGGCAGAGCAAATTAACACGCTGGCACAGTATCAAGCCTATGGTTCCAAAGAAGAACTGGTGCAGCGCTATCTGGCTGAAGTGGTGGCAGATTGCGGCGAGGAAAACCAACAGCTAGCAAATCTCATTCTCTACTTGCTGACGGATGAAAAGGAAACACGCCCCCTCAAAACTCGTGCTGAGTTGGAACGGGAGTTAATAGCGCTAGCAGCAGACACCAGCCAGTTGGGCTTAGTGGTAGCAATCTTAGTGAAATCGGGCTTAGTGTTTGAATTGCTGGAAACTCCCGCCGAACGCTATCAATTAGTGCATGATTATCTAGCTGCATTTATTCGTCGCCAGCAGGAACCGAAGTTAAATCGGCTTAAAGCGGAATTAGAGCAAGAACGGCAGCAACGAGAGAAGGCAGAGACGCTAAGTCGGCTGAGTCAGGAGGAGTTGGCACAGGCGAAGCGCAAAGCAAGGCAGCAAGTGCTGGTGGGTACGGGGATTTTGGCAGTAACTCTGATCGCGTCGGCTGGCGTATGGGCGTTGTCAGGGATGAGGATGAGTGATGCCAATACGAAGGAAATGGAAGCTGACAAGCGAGTAGCTAATGCTGATAAAAGAGAAGTGGATGCGAATCGACGTGTGGCAAATGCCAATATCAGAGTGGTAGGTGCTGAGAAGAGAGTTAAGGACGCGGCACAGCGGGAAAAAGAATCTCAGCAGCGAGTCACAGAGGCAAACAAGCAAGTAGAACAGGCCAAGACGAGGGAAGCCAACGCCAACAAACAAGTCCAAACGGCTCAACAAACTGTGCAACAGGCAAAGAAGGATTTAGCAGCAGCGGCAGCACAACGAGATAGGGTTGAGCGAGAGGCAAAGCAGAGAACTGAGACAGCGCAGCAGGAGGTTAACGAGGCTAACCAACAGCTAGCCGTAGCACAGGCAAGACAACAAGAGGCACAAGTCAAAGAAAGAGAAGCACAACAGGAACTCTATCGGGCAGAAGCTAATCTAGCAGATGCACGGCAAGAGATAACTTTGGCAGAAGAACAACGCCAAGTAGCTACTCAAGGCAAAAACTTGGAGCGAGCCGGAGTTAGTGCTTTGTGGCAGTTTGAGTATTCCCAACTCGATGCTTTACTGGTAGCCATGCAGGCTGGCACTGAGCTAAAAGGGATGGTCAAAGGCAAGTCACTCCAAAACTATCCTGCCTTTAGCCCTATCTTTGCGCTCCAGCAGATTCTGAGTCGTATTCGGGAACGAAATCAACTGCGTGGTCATGAGAGCGCTGTCTGGAGTGTCAGTTTTAGCCCGGATGGTCAAACGATTGCCAGTGCTTCAGTTGACCGCACGGTGCGCTTGTGGGACAGGCAAGGCAACCCGATTGGTCAACCCTTCAAAGGTCATGAGGGCACTGTCTATAGTGTCAGTTTCAGCCCGGATGGTCAAACGATTGCCAGTGCTTCAGTTGACCGCACGGTGCGCTTGTGGGACAGGCAAGGCAACCCGATTGGTCAACCCTTCAAAGG
>NZ_JCACKQ010000065.1:0-37561 GCF_059505465.1 Symplocastrum torsivum
TCCCAAGTCAGCCCAAACAATGCATGTAATCATATACCAAGTGTACTGAACGTTCTTGACGGGAAGTTAACTGGGCAGTCAAGCGTCCGAAGTAGTTGGTAGTGATTGCGCTCAGCCGTTTGTCTCTAAAAAAATGTACACTCAACAGCAAACCCTGGAAGTTTTATTAGTCGAAGATGACCCAGATGATGTCGAGCTAACTCAGGCAGCACTAGAACGCTCAACATTGAACATCAATCTTTCTGTCATCAATGATGGTGACGAAGTATTTTCCTACTTAAATCGTCAAGGGCAGTATACTAATGCCGTCACACCTAACCTAATTTTGCTTGACCTTCACCTTCCTGGTCTTGACGGTCTGGAGGTTCTTTCTCTCATTAAAAATGATCAACGACTCAAAATTATCCCCGTGATTGTTCTGACTGGTAGTGAGGCTGAGGCTAAAACGGTCGAAAGTTATAACTTAGGTGCAAATTCTTTTGTTCAAAAGCCTACGGGGATAAAAGAGTTTACTCAATTGGTGAACCTCATTGAAGAGTTTTGGTTAAAGGCTGTGAAACTTCCTCGATTAGATAATTGAGTGCTAACAAGTCGGCATTAACTAGAAACACACTCACAATCCTCGAAAGATATAAGGTGAGCGCTCTGTCTTTTGCTAAAGGTTTTGAACCGCAACAGGTTGACGGTAATTAACCCCTGTTTTGTCTAGTTGTGCCAGGTGTGATTGTTGTAACTTATCTCTAAACGACTTGACCTCAGTGACTTTTATTATTCGTCCTGGCTTGTCAATAGGTTCTATAGCAAAACTCTCCCACCAATCCGATTGAAGGCATTTCAGCACTACCTCTAGCTCGGAGATGTCGCAGGTATTGATGTATTCGTACCTGCTAGGGCTAATCCCGTAAACATTAATCGGCTGATGCCACTGAAACTCACTCAGGACGCACCTAATATTTTCTTCTGGCACTTCTATTGCTTCTACTAATCGCGGTAATCCTGTAGTTTGACTGACCATAGTTTTGAGCTAGCTCCCCCATAAGTTAGAGGTCTATTGTTTGCCTTATCCTTCCTTCGGATGAACTTGCCCATCCTGAGCAAATCGGGTTATACCTTCCGTCAGATGGATAAAAAAGGATTGCTATTAAGTTATCTAGAGATTGAGGGCTTGCGGCTAAAGTTTCAAGGTTTCACAGCTTCCAATGGATATCGAGTTAATGAGAAGATACGCCTTAAGGATTGCGGCAACCTATGCTCTTAAGATTTTACAACAAACCTGTGACGAGAACTGTTTCAAGCATTTTGTAGACAAGCAAGAGTTTTGGTGGGAAGTGGCACAGCTTCCACCTCAGAGCCGCCATTGGTTACTTATCCAAAGATATTTTGAGTTAATGTTTGACCCGTCAACTCCGAGAAATCATAGCCAAGCTCTTTATGAACTCATAAAAGAGAGATTATAAAAAAAAGCTTATTAATCTCCATCAATCAGCTTTTTTGTGATAAGGGTTAAATCTGTCTTCGGTTTAACTCTTTTTAGTTGAAATTAATCTTAGTGCTAGTAGATAAAATAAGCAGCATCGAGTGTTTCATTTAACCACTCCAATCGAACTAGCTCGAAACTGCTAGCTAGCCCCCATTAACTTTTTGACTTAGTAATATCTGATCAATAGCTATTCTTCATATTTTTCTTCTAAAGCTTCATGTTTCCTTTCTAAAGATAGATGTGTAATCGTCTTTAATATATGAAGAGGAATTAAACTATCAGTCAATGCTTAACATCAAAACACTAAATGAAGAATGGGAACAGCGAATAAAATGGTTGTCCCAGCGTAGCTTCAGTGAAACGGATACCACCAGGTCAATAAGCTTGTGGTATTTAGCACGAAAATCAGAGGCAATTCGATTAGAGTGGTTAGAGCAAATACTAGAGTAAATCTTTCAACAAAGACCTTACAAATCACTACAACAAGGTTTTCAACTCTCTAGTTGCAGCACATCATTTATTTTAATAATCAAGAAATTATTATATCTTCTGAATTAGTAAAGTAGGATTTTAGTGTTTCAGCTTCTTCCCCAATAAAAGTAAGGCACACGTCCTCTACTTTTTCTAACTGTCCTTCGTTTTCTCTGACACAAAGGCTTTCTACCCCAACTACACTGTTGTTACATGAAAGGCAGACTTTTATTTCCGAAGCATCAAAATTAGTCCAAGCTTGAACAATACATTGGGGATTAATTAAATATTTCCCAATTTTAAAGAGCTTCATTTTCGACAATTAAACACCCTGCAATATTCAAAAACAAAAAGTCGAAGAGTTAGGTTCAAGTTAAGTTTGACAACAAGAAAATCCAGACAATAAAATATTTTGATTTTCAAGGTTTAAACCTGCGGGAAATAGAAGCAACTCTTTACCCTTAAGCGAGGCTTTACGGGAAAGGCTTAGTGCTTCACTGTAGCTAAAACACGTAAGAGGAATCCATTGAGCGCTGTGATAGCAGACAACAATATTCACAGATTCAGCGTCCTCTAGTGGAAGTGGAAGCTGCCAGCTTGAATCCATAAGTAGTAAATCTCACACCATATCTCTATATAATTTTTCCCTTTATTTACATACTGCTAACTACCTTTGGGAGTAAATTTTGAAAGGAATTCCGTTTTTGGCACGTATGAGGTTTAGAGCTTTTTGGAAGGACAGTTAAACCAAAGATTCATCGACAGGAACTGATATTGATGGCTCTTGCAAAAGAAGAATATCTAGGTTGCTGAAATGATTGGGGTCGAGGTCAGGAGGGAAGATATAGATTTCTGTGCCTATTTCCTTTACTGCTGAGTAGAGGGTGAGCGCGTCTACCAAGGCATAAGACTTGATGAGAACCCATCTGCCGCCGCTATAAGAGTAGGTCACAACCTCGTGAGAAGCGTACTCTTCTAGCGGTAGTGGATTTATCAAAGGTGATGTCACGTCATGTAGACCTTTTTATCGAGAGGATGTTTAGTATTTATTTTTGAGGCATTAGTGACCTAAATCACCGTCCAAAAGTGATATCTCTTACTGAAAAAGCCTCATGAGCGTTATCGCGGCGGCAAAAGGCATAGACTTTCGGTGGATGGGGGATTTGAGGAAATTTTGTTTTGAGCTAACTCTTTAAAAATATGATCGCACTCCGCCAGAAATTGTGTTTCGTGTCTAACCGTTAGACACGGGGCTTGTCGGAAAGTTGTCTTTCCAACGATTCGATTGCACAGACTTGATATCAGCCTTCAGTCCCTACATACTTTTCTAGTAAAGACTTACTCTCCGCACTCAACAACTCGATTTCAAATAAATCTTTATTTTGTTTCATTTTTTCTAGCGACCAATCCCACCACTTAATCTTTAGTAAAAGCTCAATAACATCGTCTTCAAATCGTTTTTTTAGAAACCTCGCTGGATTTCCGGCATGAATGCAGAACGGAGCAACATCCTTAGTCACAACAGCTCCAGCTCCAATCACGGCTCCATCCCCTATTTTCACCCCAGGTAAAATAATCACTCGGTCTCCAATCCAAACATTATTGCCAATCTCTACTCCTTTCTTATTAGCAGGAGTAACACTTCCCGTAATTTCTAGTTGCAAGACATTTTGCAGATTCAGGGTATTAGTCGTGTGGTTGGTCGAAAGAATATCGACTTCTTCTCCAATCGCACAGTATTTACCTATCTGAATCGCATCGGCACCTTTAAGTTTGATAGACCCATTAATTCTTGTTCCTTGACCAATCGATACCTTTGGACAAGTAATTTTTGAACCCTTAGCAATATAAGTTCCATTCTCAAATTGAAGAGGCTGAGATTCTAATAAAACATTTAGCTCTTGTATTTGTGTTGGCGCATAACTCTCTAGCTTCAGCATGATTATCTCCGTAACTCCTCAATAACAATTGATAGTCTTGTAGTTACCTGCCTATTCAAGCAAGTTAGCCTTCTTTACTAAGAGGCGTTGTACAATCTTTTAATAGGATTTCTACACTTTCTCTAGAATAGAAGTCCCAAAAGGCACCCTCTGAGTTCAAAAGCCTTTCCCCCAGAACTAACATCAGTTCTCGGTCATACAACTTATTTAGGTTTTTGTTTTCCAATGGCTCATTCAAGGTATGGATTTGAGGGTGAATTGCGTTTAAAGCTTTTCCTCCTGAAGCAATAACATCCTCGTATCGTAAAATTGATGGCTCTGGCAGACAGGTTTTGTACTTATCATAAAACCAGGATAAAATATAAATTTGTTTATCTATTGTATCTTTTATTTTTGCCAATCCCTGTGCCAAGATAATGTCCAATCGTGCGACAGGTGTACGACCTTTCGTAACATGAAATGGGACAGTATTCCAGGAAGCTAGCACGGACAAGGGATTTCTAATTACCGCATAAGCTAGAAAATGCTCAGTCAAGTTTTCCAGAATAGCTGTAAATATACCAGGTTCTTTAATGACCAGTAGGAAGTCAGGACTCAAGTTCTTTTCAATATCAACCTTACCGATTGAAACTAGATTTTTTCTTAAGCCGGAATCCTTTTCTTTATCCTCTCCAAAATTATTATCTGGGATTTGACCTTTAACCTGTCTTGATAGTGCCGTTTTTTGGTTGTATATTGAGGTTCTCATTTCCTCAAATACGCCTGCAACATAATCGCTAATTTCTTGATGGTTCTTGAATTTAAGAATCTTGCGAAACTCGATTGGCTCATGTAAGGCAACTGTATCCGGCAACTTATTCAACAGATGACAAGTGAGTGTCGTGCCAGCTCTGGGTATTCCGGTTAGTACAATGTTGTTATTTCTTCTCATTGAAGCTTCATCTATTAGGAATAAAATTGCACTAAAACACCATGTTAATGTTTTTTACGAAATTGCAAGAGGCAGCAATGAATTGTTTGATGAGACTCTATGCGGATTCTAATTAGCTTCCTCTACAGGTTCCTCTACTACAGGCTGTGGATCAAATTCAGCACGTATGGCTTGAACCAAACTGTTCAGTTCCTCTGGTTCCCACTCTAGTACTGTCTCTGTTGTAAGGTTTGAGTTTTTTGGGCTGTAGAAAAAGCAGCAGGCGGCACAAAAATAAGTGACAAAAAGCAGTATGGCGAATGCGATAGATTCCATTGTCAAATTCCTAGCTTTCTACTGTTGAGGGTTGTTATCCGTTCTTAAGTCGTAATACTCTCTTTTCACGACGAATCACTCCTGTCTGTCAACTACTAATTCCACCATTGAGGCATACGCCAATTTCGGTAGTGGTAGTTTCAAAGCAGGAAACCTTTCCTTTAAGGAGGAAATATGCCTGATAATCAAAAAATTCGCAGACCTCTTGACTTCAAAAGAATCAATATCAATCAACCTTATGAAGTTGAATATTGGTCGGTACGGCTGGGTGGAGTTTCTAGACTCAAATTAGAGCTTGCAGTAAAAAACGAGGGTTGTCGTGTACCTGACGTAAGAAAGTGTCTGAAAAGTCACCCAGATTAAAAGAAGGTTCTCGCAAACAGTTCAGGAATGCGATCGCACCTGACCGAGACAATGCCAAGAGTGTCTAACCGTTAGACACTCTTATAATACGTCTTTAATCATCTTTTCGCCTTGGCGTAATTTCAGACAGCAGACTTTCTGAATCTTCACCTTGCTGCCATTTCAGCCAAGCATCGAGCAACGAGTCAACCAACTCCGACTTATCCAGTTCAATTCCCCGTCGCTTTAGCTTTAACAGCTCATCCTCTACGTCTAGGTCAGTTTCTTTGCGGATGTAGTAGGTTCTACCAATCCAGTTCGGATCGCTCCGTTTTCCTATAGCTGGTCTACCGCGTTTCTTTGGTTCAGGTGATGCGGAATCCGGCACCACGGGCTGAGCTTCGTTCCGTTCACGTACCAACTTCTTGAACAAATCTTTTGGGTCGCTCATGACAAGATTTCCTTACCAACTGCTAGATAGTCTTGCCAAGCGGGTTTTGCCATCCGGTCTTTAACCTCATACACGGGTACACCTTCTAGCGATGCCTTCTCGTAGCAGATTAAACGTCTGATATCCCGTTTAAACATTGGCACCTCGGATAAAGCGACTCTAGCCTGCGCTGCCATCTTCACAGGTTTAGGGTGAACCATCGTCAACAAGATTCGATAGCGATCGCTTCCTAATGTCTGTAGTTGGTCTACCGTTTGCATTAGTGCATCAATTGCTAAAGCATCTGGGGTTGTCGGTAGTACCAAAAGGTTGCACCCATCTGCCAAGGCTTCGAGATCATCCCGGTCGGGTCTAGCCGCTGTGTCAATGACGATGTGTTCGTAGGAAGGAGAATAGAGAGCCGCTTGCATCAGGTCTACAACCTTGAACGGCAGGTGCCCTCGCTTACTCCACCCAGTCGCGCTTCGATTTGGGTCACCGTCAACCAGTAATGTCTTGCCAATCGAAGCGAAGTAACAAGCAAGATGAACGGCAGAAGTCGTTTTCCCCACGCCTCCTTTAAATCCAGCCACCGTTATTAACATGGTGTCTCCTCAACCCGTAGAGGCAGCATAATTCGCCTTGCTGCATTTGTCTATGTTCACCTTGCTGAATTACTGCCTTTTTGAATTGGTGAAACTCTTGAGTTGAACAATTAACTGGTCTAGCAACTTGTTTGACGGCATGGACTGGGGAGCCGACTTGCTCACTTGGCGGGTGAGGATGCGATCGCGTTGAACTTGGCAGGTCTTGCCAAATAGAACTCTTAACCCTTGGATAGGTTGCAAGCCCTCGTTAGTTTCAGACTTACCGAGCCAAAAACCGTGCCAGCAAGGGTAAAGTTATCGAAGTCAAGCCAACTAGCACCCAGAACGCCGCGTTTATTCCCCTCGTAAAAGCCATCGGAATGTTGGAAAAAAAGACTAAGACCGCAAAAAAGGTCAGTCCGGCTAGAAGGTAAGTTGTTCGTGAAGCCTTTGCATAACCTCCCAAACGTAAAGCTAGCCAACAACCAAGCACTTCTCCAATCCAAAAACCAGCATACGAACACAATAGGAGTACCACAAGTCCCTCAAGTCCCCCGTTCTTTTGGCTTCGTACATATACATAAGCTAAAAATAAACATATTGCCGTTAGCACGACGGCACCTGTCGCACCTCCTAGACTTGCTGCTAGATATCCTCTCCAAGAATTCAGCGACGGCTGTCTCGACATTGATAGACTCCTTTGAGCATCATCTCTACAAGTCGTTTATGTAACCTGTACTCGAAAGACTTGAAAAAGCCTAATTCCCCAATTCTTATCCACAATCTGCTGCGGCTAAAAGCTGCGGATTTTCGGCGAATTGAATCACCCGATTCTCTAGAGTCGGTTCGTCCAAGCTGAGTTCCTTAACTATTCCCGACCGGGTAACTCAGAGCTTGCACCTTATCACCTATAGACGGCTCTGTAAGGGCAAGTGCGATCGCGCCCTTGCCTACCCCTAGATCTTGCTGCGGCTAGGAGTTTCTGCCAGAATGGTATAAACAATCACTTTTGTTGGATTCCAGGTTTCACCCCTTTCAGCCGCTGCTTCATCGACGCTAGCAATGGCAATAGCAAGTCATCTAACAATAGGTGATGACTTGCTGACAGTTCGACTCCGAGAAGAAACGCGCTCACAGACGGGTTTTAGGTAATTCAAGCCATTAGACCGCAGGATAACAGCCTTCCTCAGGATGTTCTCCAACTGCCAACTTTGGGGAGACTGGACTCTTCAACAAGCTTTTAGTTCCAATTCAATCCTGACTACAGCCGGGGTAATCACTGTGAAAATTTATCGTTTCTTTGTTCCTACCTGGAATCTAATTGTTGGTCAAGGACAATTTCGTAATGATGCTCAGGTCAAAAAAGTTCTACAACAGTTAACCGATTCTATAGAACATCCGGTTGAGTTTGAAGAAATTTCCGAGCTTAATCCTGATTTACCGATGTTTTCCTCTAGTCGTTCTCAGGGCTTTGAGATTTCAACATTTATTATCCTAGCTAGTCTTTTAGGACTCTTTATCGGAATTATCCTTTTCCAGGGCTTCATGCTTAATCAAGCCGCCCAAGCTATTGATGGGTTATTTCTTTCTCTACTTCAATAAATGTAGAGTACTATCTACATTTATTGATTAGACTATCTAGTCTCAGTTGCCCTTTAGTCAGGGGCTTCAGAATGAGCGCGATCGCATTTGAAGTGTTAAATGAGCTAGAGCCGAAGTAACCGCAACGGAAATATATAACGGATATAACAAAAAAACTCTAGAATCTAGCCACGTTCTAACTTCCTAACTGCCCTTGCTATCGGTGTAACCTGATGAATTATTAGTTTTTAAAAGGCGATCGCTTCTGCCCTAACTTCTGACTTCTGTAGTATCCAATTTTGAGTACTACAAACCCGAATAGCGGATGGCATCTCCACAGCCTCCACCTTGCGGAAAGTTTTCAGGAAACCGTCTCCTTTCAAAAAACGGGGAGACACGCTCTAGTTTGATATGAATTGTGTCAGATTCTCGCATAACTATTGGTTATGTGTCTAACGGTTAGACACGTAATCCGATAATTTTGGTAGAAGAGCCGGAGCTTTTGAGATGAAAATAGACCGCCACGGTCAAGCCAAGATTCTCAGCCAGTCGGAAATCCAGTTGCTCTTTAGTCAAGGGTTGCAGACCGACCGCGATCGCGCTTTGTTCGGAATCTGCCTCTACTGCTGTTGTCGCATTAACGAAGCTTGCACCCTTAACGTTAACGATGTCTACAGCAAGGGGAAAGTTAGACCAGAGCTTCTTTTCCGCAAAGGTAACACCAAGGGGAAGCTTGCGACTAGAAGCATCCCAGTGATTGAGGATTTACGAGGGTTGCTAATTGCATACCAACATCCAGAGAGCGGGTATCTCTTTCCAGGTCGCTGGGGTAGAGGACACATCAACTCGGATTCAGCCGCAAGGATATTGAGAGAAGCTATGAGTCGGGTAGGGATTGAGGGAGGTAGCACCCACAGTTTTCGACGTACTGGATTAACCCAACTCTCGAATGCAGGTATCCCTTTGAGAGTGATTCAGGAGATATCGGGACATAACAATCTAGAGCAGTTGCAGAAATATCTAGAAGTGAAGCCGGAACAGGTTCGGGGAGCCGTAGCGGCATTGTCAATGTTGAGTCATGCGGGTAAAGGTGGGGAGTTGGGCACCGGGAGTTGGGAGCCGTGCAATCCTATTAACACTAGTCCTGAAACCTAAACAGTTGGTATGTATTCGGAATTAATACCCTAACTTGCTCAAACTATGATTTCATACGTCGGGAAATAAACCTATGACGATGTAGTGTCTAACGGTTAGACACTCGATTGCCTGATTAGTTGCGGGAGTCAAACATTGTTTTTGGGACGCTTGCTACACAAACAGCGAGGCGCAACAGCTTCACGCTCCAAGTCAGCGAAAAAGTAGTCAGTTGTCGTCAGCGTTAATGAGCAAGGTTGGGAGTTTAGCCGGATGTCAGGGGAGGCACGGGCTGTGCGTGTTCTATTTTGTAAGTAGCCGTTATCACTAAAGGAGAATTGGATGGCTGATCTAAAAGGAAAGAAAGCATTTGTCACGGGTGGTAGCCGAGGCATTGGTGCGGCGATCGCTTCACAATTGGCATCTGAGGGAGCTGATGTTGCAATTACTTATAGTAAATCCGCAGAGACGGCACACCAGGTTGTGAGCGAAATCAAGCAGTACGGGGTTAATGGAGTTGCCATCCAAGCCGATGCCATGCAGGCGGAGAGTGTTGCGGCTGCGGTTAAGGAAGCGATTCGTCAATTTGGCGGGTTGGATATTCTCGTCAACAATGCTGGGATTTTTGAGTTGAAATCGGTGAGTGAGACCACACTTGAGGATTTTGACCGGATGATGCAAGTCAATGTCCGTGCCGTATTCGCGGCTGTGTGTGAGGCGGTAAAAGTCATGGGCGAGGGCGGTCGGATTATTACCATTGGCAGCGTTTTTGGGGATGTGATGCCCTTTACAGGAGGCTCACTCTACGCGATGAGTAAGGGAGCCGTGGCGGCTATGAGTCAGGGCTAGGCACGAGATTTAGGGTCTAAAGGGATTACGGTTAATACTGTTCAACCGGGTCCGATTAATACACAACTGAATCCAGAAAACGGCCCATTTGGGGAAACGCTGAGTGCCCTGACGGCTATAGGGCGCTATGGCAAGCCGCAGGATGTGGCAGAACTCGTTACTTTTCTAGCGAGTCCAAAGGCTGCAAACATTACTGGGGCAACGCTCAATGTGGATGGTGGATTGACGGCTTGAAGCCTACGTCACGTTTGTCGGTTGGGTTGAGAGACGAAACGCAACTTTACAGCACGCAAGCAACTATAAGGAAGTACATTTTGACCCCCCAAACTCCCTGAGCAGCGGCTTAGGGGTTTCTCCTGATTGGTGCAGCATATGAGTTAATCCACTGAGGCGGAATGAGGGAAGCCAGCCAAACCTTGGTAACTTTGATGCGGAAGCTAAGCTTTCACGTCATCGGCTGTTAGACACCCTGATGATTTACGACGATAATCGAGGTTCATACCAGCAGGAAGTAACAGCGCTACTGGATGACAAGGTTTTTGAAGGAGCGATCGCTATGACTCAAGCATCTGTAAAGAGCCTAACTTTTGAGGAGTATCTTACCTACGATGACGGCACGGACAACCGCTATGAGTTGGTCAACGGAGAACTAGCGATGGTTCCACTGCCAACGGCTGACCACTCCGATGCCATTGATTTATTATCTGATGCTTTCAGAGCAGAAATCCGCCGACTCGAACACCCCTGGATAGTTAAGCGCGACGTGGGAGTATACACGCGCACAAATCCAGTTACGGGGAAAGAGCATTCTCGCACTCCGGATGTCTGTGTAATGACTTCATCACAGTGGCAAGAGTTGAAAGCTGATAAAAAATCGTCGGCTGTCCTGCGAACTCCGCCTCTACTGGCTGTTGAAATAGTGAGTCCTGGCTCTAAAAAAACAGACTACGGCAGTAAAGAAGAGGAGTATAAAGCGATCAGAATTCTTGAGTATTGGATTGTAGATCTGCGAAACGCTAAGGTTTCAGTTCTGCTACTGGAAGGTAGTAGCTATAAGACAACTGAGTTTAAAGGAAATGAACGGATTATTTCTCAGGCTTTTCCTGAATTGACTCTGACATCTCAGCAGATTCTGTCGGCGTAGAGCCATCAAGACGCTTGTTAGTGCCAGCAGTACGCGATCGCGTTCTCCTCAAGCGACTAGGGTGGGGAAAATATCGCTGATTGACCAGAGGTCACAGCACTGTTAGATGAATTGGCATAAAGCAATCAAGTGTCTAACGGTTAGACACTTAGATTGCTTAATTCGTTGCCGTAGCCGAGAGATAATCGAAGCGCGTGAGCCGAGAGAAAATTCCACCTCTGAGAAGCGCGTGCTAGTGACTCATCAAATCCATCAACTCGCTAACGACGGAGTGCGAGTCTTGTTCGCACAAGTTGGCATCAAATCGATGCACCCGCACCCCACTATGTTCAAACAGTCGTTCCCTTTCGTGTTCTTTAGCCCTTTTCTCAGGCAAGTGCCAATAACCGTCAACTTCCAAAACCGCCCATCTCCAACCCATACGAGTCGGATAACAAACGATAAAATCTACCTCAAAGCTTTTGTGATAATTCCCCAAACGAACCAAGCTATTTGGGCAGTACAACAATCCTCGTTCTTCTAATGCCTTTGCTATCTTGATTTCGGTTTGGGAACGGAAACGCATTCCTTGCCACTCTGAAATTTTGTGATTGCTGTAAACTTTCTGGCAATGATTGAGTCCACGAGAGAGAATTGTATTCTCTAGATTGGCACCACTTAGATTCGTATTGAGAAGCTCACACTTAGCAAGATTGGCATGACTCAGGTCAGCATTTGTCAAATCTGCGTCTCCTAATTCGGCATGAGCTAAGTTTGCTCCTGTGAGAATCGCACCTCGTAAAATTGCACCGCTTACGTTCGTTTCGAGCAGGCTGGCACCTTCTAAATTTGCCCCAGTCAAATTCGCTCGGAAGAGTGTGCTGTAATTCAAGATCGAACCCCTCAGACAAGCCTCGGTGAGTTGAGCGTTCTGCAAGTCAGCGTTTCTCACGTCAGCCTGTTCTAAATTGGCATTGTTTAGTTGGCTTCTTGTGAGAGTGGCTCCTTGCAGGTTGGCGTTAAAGAAGTTGACACCTGTTAAGTTAGCACCCTTGAAGTTGGTGTTTCTAAGGTTTGCACCTGGTAGTTGTGAGTAGCTCAAATCTTTACCCTTGAAGTTAGCTCCACTCAAGTCAGCTCCCGGTAAATTGAGTTGGAGTGAGCCGAGTCTTTCCAAGTCATTTTCAAGCTGGTTTGAGTGATGATTAACTGTCTCGTCTTGTTGGCTTCGGGTCGGTTTGTTCATGTTTTTTCTTGGAGATAAGTTGTGAGCCATTCAAATAACGAAGCCACCCTATCAAGTGGGTGGCAGGCAAATACATATCGCGGTTGTATTGATATTTCGTTCAACTTATGTAATTGTCATCACACAAACAGCCATGCCATTGGTTCATCAGTCGTCGGCTTTTACCCAACAAACACTAGCTAAACTCAACGCTCTGGTGGACACAGTTGATTTCTCAGTGATTCGGGAATGTCTTCCCAATGTTCCAGCAGGAAATCCATCAATGCCAGATGCCGCAGGTCAATCGGTAGTGGTGAGCGAGAGTTTTGTCCCCTCCCGAACCAACTGCGAACCGTAAGAATCGAGCGATCGCAGATCGAGGCAATTTGCTCTTGGCTAACGTCCCACTTGGAGTAAAACTTTTGGGGTGTCATCCCAAGTTGGCAGTGGGTATAAAGCCGGAGCAGGTTTTGCTCCGGCTCACCTAGAGGACGAGGTGAGGGTTTCATCAGCTTTTCTCCTCATCAACAGGTTCAAGGTCATTTTCCCAAGCGATATCAGCAACGATACGAGTGGCACTGGGGGAGTTTTTGTCTAGCCAAATCAGGTAGCACCACATCCATGCACAGTGATGAGGAGCGAAGGTATAGAATCTGCCACTGACAACACCCCAGTCTGTGTTGTCATCATCACAAATCCAGCGGAGTTTATCCCCATACAAGTAGCGAGGAGTTTCCACGTTGGGGAAGTTGGCAGGTAAATCAAGGGATGGGGACGGTACGGCAAGGTGAACTAATGCCGGAGGGATGTTGGCGCTGCCTTGACGCATAGCCTTTATGTAGTCAGCGATCGCTTTGCCGTTGAGGTTAGTGGTTGATTGTCTGATGATATTGGCGGCTAAGCTTTCGAGTTCCGGTTTTGTTGGGTTCGTCTGTGCTGTATCGAAGTCAGTATCAGAGTAATTTTGCAGTTGGGTCAGTAGTTCTGTAATGCCGAAATCGTCCAAGGCTAGCTGGTAACCTTGGGAGCGATCGCTCCGAGTGCTTCCAGGTCTGATTAACATGGTTTAAGGTCTCCTATTCGTAAGAAGGGAACCGAAAAGGCAGCGGTAAACTTTGGTCGGTGAAGCGCTGCCTTTTGGCTTCAATGCCTTACTTTGTCTGCTTTGAGTTTAGTTCCACGGTCTGCTACAAGTGCAGGATTGGTAACACAAGCAGTAAGACATAAGTAATGTTTGGCACTTATGGTAACTATACCACTTAAGGTCTTTAAGTAATTTAAAGACTTTAAGTTCTGTTGTTACTAAATGAGACAATAGGGCTAAAGGTTATATAGGTCTTGGCATTGAGCGAGAAGCAAAAATTAGTAGTCGTCAAAACTTCGATTCCTGAAGACTTACGGAACTCTTTCAAAGCTGTCTGTGCTAAGGACGGCAAGAACATGACTGATGTTCTGTTTGACATGATTCAGGATTATGTGGAGGAACGGGAAACTCCACCCCCTTCATCTGACAACAAAGGTAAGGGAGATTAGGGAAGCAATCATTGCTGGGAATCTTGACGCGATCGCGAAACGAGTAAAGCGCTTCGCAGTTCACACCTCCCAAAAATTAAGAGTGTCTAACCGTTAGACACTCTTAATTTTTTCAGGACATCATCTGATCCAAAACTGCCTTGACCCTTTTGAACTGTGCCGATTGCTTTCCCACCTCCAGCGCTGCCAGAACGCGATCGCGTTTCTCTCTCTTGGAGCGCCTTTTCCTGCCAGCACTTACGGATGCGATCACATTAGTTTGGTCAAGCAAGAAACCATTCTCTTTTCTTAGGAGAGCGATACAAATAATAAACCCAGACCAATATAGCCTGGGTTTTAGTAACTTATAAGCTAGTCAACGTTTTCGAGATTGCTGGCTAGCGGTTTTCAGATAAGAATTCAACTTAGCGCTACGGCTCAGGCTTACTCCTGATTACTTACTAAGTTAACCAGAAGCTGTGAATAAGTTGTGAATTACAACTATCTTTAAACGCATAGGTCACCGGAATTTGCGAAACGTCCAACTTCGACTCCACCAAAACACGCCTTGCTGACTTGCTGCGTGACATTGTTTCCGGCAAAATTCAACCCTTTGACTTTCAGCGCCGCTGGGTCTGGACAGATGAAGATATTGCAGACCCGTACTGATTGCTTCCAAAACAAAAAACCCTCGCCGTGAGGCAAAGGGCAGTTATCAGGGTGCATCTACTTCTTCTTTAATTCACCCCTGTTGTACAAGCGTCAGGAAGAATAGAAATTTATTCTGACTCTCCAATCACTTCCACAGCTTTTGCTTAGTCGTGGCGAGAGGTTGACAGTAACAACGGGTAGTTTCCAATGTCTCATGACCCGCGATCGCTCCTTCCCCTCAAAGTCTTCCAGTTCAATCACCTTTAGCCGCCTTAGTTAAGGGATGTTTGGAGAGCGATTGCTTCCTTTCTCCAACTTCGCGGAGTAACACGTAATCGTAGCTGTCAAACGTTCAACACTCATCAGCCACAACGTATTATGCTCTAAAAAGCTATATTTAAAAGTGTCTAACCGTTAGACACTTACTCAAACGCTAAGACTCACCAAGCTGCTTGCCAACGACTGATAAATTGCATCCAGTGACACAGGAATTACTTGCTGAGCCGCTTTTAGATGCAATCGCTCCTTGTCCTGGTTCAAGTCCTAAAAGTAGTGCGATCTGCCTTGCCGTTGATAAGTGCGATCGCTCCCACGTCTCACCCATCTCTAAAGGTCATAAGCTTGCCTGATTCTCGGCTAACCACTGCTTGCGTTGGCGAAGCCCGCCGTAGGCATCACACCAATCACTCACAATACGCTCCACCCTATCCCAAGGTTTACTAACTCGTGAACCACGACATACTCCATGAGTCTGTCTATCTAAAATCGAGCCAAGGTGATCGCACTCTTTACATCTTGGCTCAACCGCTCTTATAACAGAGTCAACCAATAGCCTCTGAACCCCGGACAGATCTAGCCTACCGGGTACTTCAGCGGCACGTTACAAGTTTTTCCTGACTTCCAAAAGTCACAACCATTGCAAGTAAAAGGTTTGAGGAGTTATGACCAATTCACAATTACCTGACTCAGAACAGGTAGCTATGACCAATACGGTTTTAGAGGCTAACCGTAAAGAGCAGCAAGAAAAGGGACCAGACTTACGGCACGTCCATGCTAAAAGTCACGGGTTACTCTGGGGAGAGTTTATCGTTGAAAGCGATATTCCAGAGACGATGAAGGTTGGTGTTTTTGCCAAACCTCTGACTTATCCCATCTGGGTTCGTTTTTCCAATGCATCCAGCCCTGAGAAGCGAGGTGAACTCAAATCAGATAAAGAGCCAGATGCTCGTGGCATGGCAATTAAACTGATGAACGTCGAAGGTGAAAAAGTCCTAGACGATGAGGAGAAAACACAGGACTTCATTCTCTTAAATCACCCAGTCTTTTTTGTGAAGGATGTCAAAGGGTATATTGATATTGCCACCGTGAAAAGTGGAAAAGCCACTCCAGAGCTGATGAAAGCTATGAAGCCTTCGCTTGCCATTGCTCAAGAAATGGGCAGCAAGAAGATTTCCAATCCTCTCGACGTTGAATATTGGAGTACGACTCCTTACAAGTTAGGCTCTAATCCCATTAAGTTTTCCGTTAAGCCTCAGCATGAAGTAGAAACCTCTACAGATGAGTCTAATTCCGATAGCTATCTGCGTGAGGCAATGGTCAACTTTCTAACTCATCAAGGGAAAGATGCCATTTTTGACTTCCTGATACAGCTTCATGTGGATGAAGAGAAAACACCAGTGGAAAACCCGATGAAGGAGTGGAAACAGGAGGATGCACCCTTTGTTAAGGTAGCAACTATCAGAATTCCTAGTCAGAAGTTTGATTTCGATGAGCGCAAGCGATTGGATGAAGGGTTACTCTTCACACCCTGGCACACCCTACCCGAACATGAGCCACTCGGCAGCGTGAATTTGGCGCGTCAGAAAATTTACCAAGAACTAGCGAAGTCTCGACGCGAACACATGGAGAAGCGTATGAGAGAGCCTCAACCTTATACTGTTGTCCAAGACGAGCCGCGTGAGTAATCCTTTGCTAGCCAAGGTTTTTGAAAATTGCACAATACCCTGAGAGGGTTTTCACCCATCAGGGTTGTTTTTTAGATACTCTTTCTTGTCGGCTCGAAGACAATCGCCCTCTCACACTTCACTACTTGGTTTTACTAAGGGTTGTACAAGTTTTTGGAGTTTTACATCTGAGGGTAGTGCCTATGTCAAGTCAAACTCCACAAGTTGAAGCGATCGCGCCTTAGCTGAGGTTTTCTCTCGCAAGCGTTGATTAATGCGATCGCTCATTCATGTCACTCCCTCCAACTTTTTGACTCAATGCTTACCACGCCTCAATCTGAGAAGTGTAATGGCTGTTCGGGCATCGCGCTTTTAGGCTGAAAAACTAAACCATGTCAGCAAATCATGTAACCGAAGTGTCTAACGGTTAGACACTTCAAACGCTAAGACTCATAGCTGTGCTTGCCAACCGCTAGCGAATTGCATCCAGTGAGACAGGAATTACTTGCTGACCCGCTTTTAAAGATGCGATCGCTCCTTCCCGCTCAAAGTCTTCCAGTTCAATCACAACTGCTCTGACTCTCTTGTACTGTGCTGACTGCTTTCCCACTTCCAACGATGCCAAGACGCGATCTGCGCTTCGCTTTACTCGCTTCGCTATCGCCCGAACGCAATTACAGCTTTGTCAGGCTTAGCAAGCACCAACTTTAAGCATCGTCATAACAGGCTAGGTAATCCGAGTTCACCCAACCTTCCAAACCATTAACCGCATTGTTAGGACCATCTACAACACGCACGTAAACCCAAGGATTATTCCCGTCCCTGAGCCACTTTATCGTATTACCATTATTCAGACCCGCTCTCGACTCTCCACCTGGAGCGAATCGTAGAGCGAGTTGACCCGTCCGAATATTGACCACATCGCAAAATATTTGGGGAGATTGCGTAACGGCACTAGCTTGACTACAAGATAAATAGTTTGCATTTACCCAACCTTCCAAGCCATTTACTCTACTATTGGGACCATTAAGTACACGCACATAAGCCCAAGGCACACCACCTCCACGCAAGAATGCCACAGTATTGCCATTATTTAGACCCGCTCGTGATTCACCACCAGGAGAATGGCGTAAAGCTAACTGACCCGTCTGAATATTAACCACATTACAAATCTGTTGTTGCGCGATGAGCGTTGAAGATTGCTGGGTATTCTTGGGTATGACGGAACTTGGGTTATTAGCAAGTGCAACAGGCGAAAAACTTAGACTCAGCAGGGACAGAGAAACTAAAGGAATTGTGGCAAGAGACGGGTTAAGATTTTTCATCTTTATTATTGTCAGCTAAGTGCAGATAGAAATGGCTTAAGTAGTCTTCAGACTGGATAGTGTCTATTACAAATTCACTGTTGTTACAGTTTTTATCTTGCTCCTGCCTTAATTGCTGAGTTAGCCATTCGCATCATCCCCTCTAGCACTTGCTTACTTGTCTGAGCCGGAACCTTATAGCGGATGAGGTAGGACACGCCATTTTGCTCCCAACTCAGTGACGAATCTCCGCAAATTGGGCAAGTTGTCTCCAGGTAGTAACCTCTGATGCCATTTACCAGAGTGATAGGATTACCATCCCGACCGAAGCTTTCTGTTGATGCCGAGAAACTACCAACCATACAAGCACTACCAGAACAGTCAGGGGTATAGCCAATCTCGATGTTGTAAGAGGACTCTCCGGCTGACCCTCCAACATAAAGCCGCTCTGTTTCAGGAGGAAGTTCAGAAGGTAATAAGATTGGCAATTGGGACATCTGGCGTAACTGAGGTAAGACCTCTTGTAGGATAGGAGCTACAGGGTTCTGCTCTTGAGCGATCGCATTTGGTGTCAGCACTGCCATTTGAATTGTCACAGGCATCAACGTTAAGCCAATCAAAACCAGATTGGTCAGTCTTTTATTCAGTTTCATCAAAAATTATTCCTCTGTGGTGTAGCACCAGAAAGCTCACATCTACACCTTAGGCTTTATGAACTTTGCGGAAAATGAGGGATTTACTGAAAAATCATCTAGATAATTCTAAGTTCTAGGGGAAATTACGGTTGAAAATCCAGAAGTTTAGATTTCAAATGTAAATGATTGTGCTTATTGTTTCGTGCCAGAGTGACACAAAAACTCATTCGAGATTTCAGTGACCACCATTTTTGAGTATGGCTTTACTGCTGGGTTTGATTGGACTGAGCGAGACTTAGCAGCAATCGAGCGGCTGCGACGAGTCTTGGGTGTAGAGGTTCTACGAGCAATAACACGCAGAGGTCAGCGCGAACTTCAAGCAACACAATACGTCGGTGTTTTTCGCTTGGGCAGGCGCACCGTTCAAGTGTTACCCAAAATGTTCCGCTCGGAAGACGAGGATAAAGCAACCAAAGCTAACCGCAATCTTCTTTACCTGCTCGAATACACGGGTCAATTAGTGGTGCGGGAAACGGCTGTGACCCAGTTAATGCAAAACAACCTAGACTGGTTTGAACTCCTGACCCGTCTGCTAGTCTCAAATTTAAGGGAAGAATGGCACAGGGGAGCTTATCGCAGCTACCAAACCGTTGAAGATGTCTTACCTGTTCTCAAAGGCAAATGGCAACTTTTAAAACAACTCCGCCGTCCCGAACGCCAACATCTGTTTGCCGTTGCTTACGACGAATTCAGTGCTGATAACTCACTCAACCGCATCTTTCGTTACGTTGTCGAACGCCTCTGGCAACTCAGCCGCGATGCCACTAACCGCAAAATTTTAGGCGAACTGCGGCATTGGATGGAAGAGGTAACACTATTGCCATCAGCCACAGTTAACGATGCTAGCCTCATTCCCATCACCCGACTCAACCAACGATACGAACCCCTGCTCAACCTAGCAAAGCTTTTTCTCGACAACAGTAGCTTGCAATTGTCGGCAGGTGACTTGGCAACCTTTGCCTTTGTCTTCGACATGAACAAGCTGTTTGAGGGATTCATCGTTAACTTTATTCGCCGCCATCGGGAAGAGATTCTGCCAGCCGAACTGGGAAGCTGCGAGTTGATACCACAGGCATACACAACAACCCTACACCTTGCACATACGAGTCACGGCGAACCTGTCTTCCGCCTCAAACCCGACCTCGCTTTCCGCAACGGAGATAATTTTCCCCTACTACTAGATGCCAAGTACAAACAACTTAAACCCACCGACCGAAAATTGGGTGTATCAGAATCCGACTTCTACCAAATGCACGCCTACGCTCATCGCTATCAATCTCCCCGTGTCCTACTGCTCTATCCCCAGACAGCGGATATTCCCCAACCCTTACAAGCAGAATTTACCTTGGAAGACAGTGAACAAGTAATTGTTGCCGCCACAGTCGATCTACGAGGGGATTTAAGCAAGTCACAGGAGCGTGACAACTTGATAACAAGATTAAAAACAATACTGATGAATAAGCGTGGATAACCAAATCAAGGATTGGCGTGCCGAACTGCACAACTGGCTACAGAACAATCCCAAGACGATGCCTGATAACTTGCGGCAACTCCGAGAAGAATTTGTTCAACGTTTTCCGATAGAGAGGTTAGCAGACCTGACTCTTGAAGAATATGCAAGCGGTCAGCGAAATTCAGACAGCTTTTGCTATTGGTTAGAATTCAAAACTCATGAGCTGGGAGGCATTAGAGCTGGCACTGTTTCTAAATTTGGAGTTTGGTGGAATAAGAAAGAAGCTAAGTGGGCTTGGAACAAAGCTTTACGCAGTGACAGCCCTGAAGAAGCCTTCCAAAAGCTCAAAGATGGACTATTGAAGTTGATTCAGGCAGTAGAAGCCAATCAGTTTGACAAACTTGACAAGATTGGTGCCCAACAAGGTTTGGGACCACGGCGCAATTCTTTACGAGCCAAACCTCTTTATTTATACTTTCCTGAAAATTTTCTTCCAATCTCCAATCCAACTCATCTCAAAAACTTTCTCAACTATTTTTATCAACAACCACAAGAAGGACTGCACTCCCCAAATCGTCAGCTCTTAAAATTCTTGCAGAGTCAACCTGAGCTTGAAGAATTTGACACCAGGCAAATGATGTGTTTTCTATATCATCTTCTACCCCAAGGTGGTGAGCGTTCATTGATGACAAACTCTGAATCAACAGAAGAGCTAATGGAAGATATAGAAGTGGAACTAGAACCGTCAACTGTTCCCCAAGAACTCAAGCAGCTAATAAAGATTACGGAACGCACTCGTAACATCATCCTGTATGGTCCACCAGGTACAGGAAAAACTTACTGGCTAAGAAGGTTTGCTGAATTCTTTCTATCCAAGCAACTGCAAGTACCCATCTCGCCAAAACAGCGGCGGCAAGAAATTTTACAAGGTCTAAATTGGTATGAAGTAATTGCTTTAACCCTTTATTTACATAAGCAGAAAAAACAGTTTTTTAGAGCTTCGGAATTAGGAGACGAGCCACTAATTAATGAATACTGGAAGCTAACAGCCACTAAAAAACTAGACAATATGATTCAAGCCATGCTGCAAAGCCACACTGACCCAAGCGTTAAAACAGTTTTGTATGCAAACCGCCGTTCTCCCTTCCTGTTTGAGAAAAATGACCAGAAACAATGGTGGCTAACCGAAGCAGGTCAGGAGTATGTTGAAGAGAATTTGAGTGAACAATTACAAGAAATTCATAATCCAAAACAAACCGCGCCTGACTTATCTAAATACCTGGAAATTGTTACGTTTCATCAATCTTTTGCTTATGAAGAGTTTATCGAAGGACTCAAGCCAATTACTGATGAAGAAGGGCAAGTGCGCTATGAAGTTGTAGATGGTGTGTTTAAGAGTATTTGTAAGCAAGCAGAGCTTGACCCAGAACACCGCTATCTTCTGATTATTGACGAAATCAACCGTGCCAACATCGCCAAGGTAATTGGTGAACTCATCACGCTAATTGAGGACGATAAGCGTCTTGGGGAAAGAAACGGATTAACGCTTACCCTACCTTATTCAGGTCAAAAGTTCGGTGTCCCATCAAACCTCTACATTCTAGGGACTATGAACACCGCAGACCGCTCAATTGCCCTACTTGACATTGCGATTCGGCGGCGGTTTGCTTTTGTTGAGTTGATGCCCAATCCAAACCTTCTCAACGGCAAAGATATAGATGGCATACAGTTAGACAAACTACTGGCACAACTGAATCATCGCATTGTTGCCCTACTTAGCCACGATTATCAGATTGGACATAGTTATTTCCTAGACGTGAACGATATTGAAGACCTGCACTTTACTTGGTATCATCGCGTGATTCCCCTGCTTCAGGAATACTTTTACAACGACGGTCAACGCTTACAAGCATTGATTGGGGAGGATTTTCTCCAACCTGTAGAAGTAGATTCAGCAACCCACAAAGCCTTAAAAGACTTGTATGACCCCGAACTCAAATATGAGATAAAACAGTTGGCAGGGGAGCCTTTTTTTAATGCACTCCGCAATTTGGCAGAGTAACGGCTAAAGCGATCGCCCCGTTCTGATTAAGCTCTTCCACTTCAATCAAGTTTTATCAGTGTCCAAAAGCGATCGCACCTCCTCGCTCAAACTTTTCCAGTTCTTTCACCTTTAGCCGCCGTAGTTAAGGGAAGTTTGGAGAGCGATCTGCGCTTCGCTTTACTCGCTTCCTCAACTGCAAGATAAAACAGATCAGATTTGCCTTACTTTGCCTTGAGCCAACTGGGAATACTGAAGAAAACGTCAGGGTTTTCTTTTTTATGGATACTAATAGACCATCAGAAAAAGTTCGCTGGAGACGCATACTATTGCTCATTGCGCTCGTTTGCCCAATCATCACCTTCCCTATCTGGCATCGGCTCTTATTCCCCAGCTTCTGGTCAGACACGCGCTGCGTTTTTGAAGACTCTGACGGAAACGTTCGGATGGGACAAGGAATTAGTTGTGAGAGCATTGAACAGTGATAACAATATCTTGGTGTATGGCTTCGATGTTTAACGGTCATACACCAGAGTTGAGGATAAGGGAACAGATTAAGAGCGATCGCTTTGACGACTGTCGTCTATGCTTCAAAGCTTGAGCCAGTCAAATATCCATCTGTTCTCTCTCCTCCCACGCTTTTTATGTTTTAGGGTGCAAAACGGGGGCTATATCCCCCAGTTTTTGCACCCTAAATACCACGCCCCGCAAACAGCCAACCCGTGATCGCTCAAACTCTTCCAGTTCAATCACCTTCCACGCTTTTTATGTTTTAGGGTGCAAAATGGAGGCTATATCCCCCAGATTTTGCACCCTAAATACCATGCCCCGCAAACAGCCAACCCGCCTCTGCCCCAAGGATGTAGCGACTCATGCCTACCAATGGAATCGTGCCGAACTCGAAGAAATGAGAGCGATTATCGATGCCTTGATGGAAGCGTCCCAGCCAGAGCCACAAACCAAGGCAGTGCCAGCCGGGAATCGTCAGTCCCGTGGTACGCGAGGCGGCGGCTACTTCGAGGAGAAGATGATTAACGGCTGCGGTCCCTATCGGTATCTGCGGTTCTGGGTCTCTGGGAAGCGGAAATCTGTGTACGTGGGGAAGATTGAGTGAGGTAGGCTCGTCCTGACTGTCGTCTCGGTTTCAAATCCCCACCCAGTCGAATATCCACCAGGTTTTGCGATCGCGAAACGAGTAAAGCAAAGCGCAGATCGCGCTCCCAAAAAAATCGAGTGTCTAACCGTTAGACACTCGATTTTGGGAAAAACAACTTTCACCAATTCGGAAAGTATACCTCTACACACTAGATTGCTACAAAGTAATACATTTTAGCTAGATAGGTAGGTAAGGTGTGAGAACAGGTGTACAGAATTACTATTTTTTTGTTTAAATTTGTCCGGTTCCTTGAGAAATAGTGCTGTTTTTTATTAGGGATAACTCAAATGAGAACAACATCTATTCTCTAAAGATAGAAATATTCTTATTCGTTGTACAGATATTTTCACAAGTTATTCAGCAACTATCCCCAATAGGCTGGATTGCATCAGGGTGGCACCTCCCTTTTTTTATAGATGTCATCTTTTAATGTCTAAGCTACTAATCAGCCAATATCAGACAGAAGTAGAAAAAATCATCCGCTACGGTGGTTCTCGTAAAGAAACAGCAATCCGAACGGCATTCCAAAATCTTCTAAACGAGTATTGCAAAACTAGAGACTTCCTATTGATTCCTGAACTGGAATACAAAACTAGAAATAACAAAATAGTTTATCCTGATGGCACGGTTAAAGATGCTCTCAGGCTAGATTGGGGCTATTGGGAGAGTAAAGACCAATACGACAATCTCAACGAGGAGATTAATAAGAAATTAGCCAAAGGTTATCCCGATAGCAACATTCTATTTGAAGATTCTCAATCTGCTGTTCTAATTCAAGCTGGCAATGAAGTTTCCCGTATCTCAATGAAAGATACGGATGGTTTGGATAAAACTATCAACGCTTTTATTAATTATGTTCGTCCTGAAGTTAAAGACTTCCGGGAGGCAATTGAAGTATTTAAGGAAGACTTGCCAACAATTTTGAATGCTCTACGGAGTATGATTCAGGAGCAAGAGAAGACAAATTTAGAATTTAAAAGCCGGAGAAATCGCTTCTGGGAGGTCTGTAAAGAATCTATCAATCCTGAAATAAGTTTGTTAGATGTTCAGGAAATGCTAATTCAACATATTCTGTCTGAAGATATTTTTATCAATATTTTTAGTGAGTCTCAGTTTCACAGGGAAAATAATATTGCCCGTGAAGTACAGCAAATTATTGAGACGTTTTTTACTGGTAGTATCCGACGCAATATCTTGAGTACAGTTGAACGCTACTATGCTGTAATTAGAAGAACTGCTGCCAACATCTACAATCATCACGAAAAGCAAAAATTCCTCAAAGCAATCTACGAAAATTTCTATAAAGCATACAATCCAAAAGCAGCAGATCGTTTAGGAATTGTTTACACTCCAAATGAAATTGTTCACTTTTTAATTGAGGGAGCTGATTATTTAGTTCACAAACATTTTGGCAAGTTACTATCAGACAAAGGGGTAGAGATTTTCGACCCCGCGACTGGAACTGGAACGTTCGTCACTGAACTAATTGAATATTTCTCAGAAGATAAATTAGAACAGAAATATAAAAATGAAATTCATTGCAATGAAGTTGCAATCCTACCTTACTATATCGCAAATTTAAATATTGAATATGCTTACAGGCAAAAGACCAAAAAGTATGAGGAATTCAAAAATATTTGTTTGGTCGATACACTTGAACATACTACTTTTGAGGGAAAGCAGGGAGAGCTATTTGGACTAAGTATAGAAAACACAGAAAGAATTAAGCGTCAGAATGAAAAGAAGATTTCTGTAATCCTTTGTAATCCTCCTTACAATGCCAATCAAGTTAATGAAAATGATAATAATAAAAATCGGCAATATCCTGCAATAGACAAACTAATTAAGGATACTTATGTTAAGCAGAGTACAGCTCAGAAAACTAAGGCATATGATATGTACTCCCGCTTTTTCCGATGGGGAACAAGTAGATTGAACAACAATGGAGTCTTAGCCTTTATTACCAATTCTTCTTTTATTAACGCTAGAACATTTGATGGTTTTAGAAAAGTAGTGGCTGAGGAATTCAGTGAGATTTATGTTATTGACTTAGGTGGAGATATTAGAGTTAATCCTAAACTCTCAGGAACAAAGCATAATGTTTTCGGTATTCAAACAGGTGTTGCTCTTACCTTTATGGTTAAAAGAGAAAACAATACTTATAGTCCATGCAAAATTCTTTATTATTGTAGACCAGAATTTGAGACAGCAGAATCAAAACTAAATTTTTTAGCAGAAACGAAATTAGATAATATTCCTTTTGAACATATTGCTCCCGATAAAAAACATAACTGGATAAATATTGCTGGCAATGATTTTGAGTCTTTATTGACCTTAGCCGACAAAGAGACAAAATCAGCAAAAAGCCAAGATAGCGAAAAAGCGGTATTTCGTTTGTACAGTAATGGAATTGTTACAAATAGAGACGAATGGGTTTATGATTTTAGTAAAGATAATCTGCAAAAAAAAGTAGCATTTTTCGCCAAAACATATAACAAGCTCCTAGAAACTAAAGATTTCAGCTTCCCATCAAATATAAAATGGAGTAGAGATCTAAAAAAAGAATTTACAAGAAAGAAAGCAGTAAAAGCCAGATCTGATAATTTTCAAGTTTCACTTTACAGACCCTTCGTGGAAATTAATTACTACTCAGAAGATGTTTTAAGTGATTTAATTACTTCAAATCATTATGATATATTTGGCAAACAATTAGACAAGCCTAATATTCAAATTTGCTTTTTAGGCATTGTTTCTTCTTATCAGCTTGCTACTCTGGCTTCAGATAAATTAATAGATTTATGTCTGTTAAAGCAAGGGAATGGCGGGACACAAAGTCTTCCTTTATATCGTTATACTAGTGACGGAAAACGTGTTGACAATATTACGAATTGGGGGCTAGGGCAATTCCAAACTCATTATAGTGATTTAACCATTACCAAAAAAAATATTTTTCACTATACCTACGCTATCCTCCACAATCCCCACTACAGGCAAAAATACGAACTTAATCTAAAACGAGAATTTCCGCGTCTGCCCTTCTACCAAGATTTCCACCAATGGGTTAACTGGGGCAAGCAACTAATGGATTTACACATTAACTATGAAACTGTTGCTCATTATTCACTCAAATGGGTTAATCTACCAATTCCAGACGGCTCAAAACGACTCCATAAAACCAAATTAAAAGCGGACAAAATCAAAGGCATTATCACTCTAGATGATGTAACGACCCTAGAAGGAATTCCTAAAGAGGCTTGGGACTATAAACTTGGTAATCGATCAGCTCTAGAGTGGATTCTCGACCAATACAAAGAAAAGAAGCCTAAAGATCCTACTATTGCCGCTAAATTCAATACCTACCGTTTTGCAGACTATAAAGAGCAAGTGATTGATTTACTGCAACGAGTTTGTACTGTCAGTGTAGAAACAATGCAGATTATTCAGGCAATGCCTGAGGAGTGAAATACCTCTGAATACGTTTTAGGGGATAGAGAAGATTCTGGCAAACAGCTCAGAAGTGCGATCGCGCCCTTGCCAGTGGGGTCTGCCAACTGAATACCGTTCTTGTGGTGGAAGTTTAATGAAGTAGCGTATACTACTAGCTGTACAAAAAGGATATTGCAGAATATCGCTTGTACCTCTCTCTAGATAAAGGTTTAAGCGATTTTATGCTATTTATAAGTAGTCGCCCCTTACCCTGCAAGAGTTTGAGCGATTTCGTGTCTTGACGGGAAAGTAATTTTTTGAGATGATCGAGAGGTAGTCGGAACAGTGCCAGGAAAATTAAATACAATAAGCTTTTCAGGAGCCTGCCCTTCCGGTCAACTTGAATCCCTATCAGGGATTGAAACTCACAAATTTGTAGACAGGAATCCTAGACCCAGCTTCCGGTCAACTTGAATCCCTATCAGGGATTGAAACAGGTATTCCAAACTCTGCAAAGAGTTCGTCAGCTTCCGATCAACTTGAATCCCTATCAGGGACTAAAAGTTTCCCCAATTGCTTCACTCTGTTAAGAACTTTGAGGAAATACCAATTCGAGCCAACTCTACCAAAACGCGATCGCACTCCTCAAAAGTGGTTCATTTTGAACCTGTGTCTAACGGTTAGACACAGGTTCAAAATGAACCACTTCTAGCTCGATGTCATCTTCCCAAACTCGCAGGTGATAGGTCGCGTCATCTTCGTAAACTTCACCCTCAGCTTCATCGTCTCCGTCAGATTTCCAGAGAATAGCCTCGACTTTGACCCAGACCGATGTGGTGACGGCTTTCCCACCTCCAGCGCTGCAAAAATGCGATCACACCTGACCGAGACATGCCAAGAGTGTCTAACGGTTAGACACTCTCTTGGCATCATCTGGTCGAGAACTGCTTTCAGACGCTTGAACTGTGGTGGCTGCTTCCCAACACCCAGCGCTGGTAAGATGCGATCGCGTTTCTCCGGGGTGAGTGCCCTCTCTTGCCAGCGTATACAAAATAGACTTTTTTGTACCTATCAGCCAAGGTTATAAATGACACGTTAATTCACGGTTTCTAATACCGATAATAATCAGTCGCGGAATTAGAGAAATAGCTGGAATGACGATATATCGTTGATTGGTCTAATTCCGAAAATTTACGGGGTCTAAGAGGTAAAAAATAGCCGCTTATTGAGAACAGACCCCATCTTATTGCAAGCGATTGATAAGTTGATGTGCTGTTTTTTTTGAGCTGCGTTTCATGATTGCACCCTAAAAAAATATCCTGTGTCTAACGATTCGACACAGGATTAAACGCTAAAACTCCTAGCTGTGCTAGCCAACGGTTAGCGATTTGCATCCAGTGGCTTGGGAATTACTTGCTGACCCGCTTTTAAAAGATGCGACCACCCTTTCCCACTATCTGATGCGATCGCTCATTTTCTCAACCCTCGATTACCTAAAAGATAAAGCACCAAATAATGCTTTGCCAACTTCATATACCGCAGTGTTGTCGAAATTGGTTCCTATGAAGAGTGCAGGTGCGATCGCATTTCTGTTTATTGTTTTCAAAAAAAATCCAGCTCTTGATTAGGGCTGGAGAGTTTTAAGAGGGAAGATAAAGCTCTTAATACTTCTTGCCTCAGGTAAACTGCCTGGAAAGATTGAGCATCATTTGATGCATTTCATCTAATTGTTGACGCATGTTTGCGTTTTCTTTTTTCTGTGCGCCTAATTCTGATTTCAAGAAATCAATTAAGGCTTGGTTTGGTGAGTCAGACTGCCCCATATAGGTTTTAAAAAAAGGGTTTAATGCTGGTTCTGTCGAGGTACTCAATAGGAGGCTGGGAACCCTTAAATCGTCAGAACCCATGTAGTGTGCCGCAATCGTTTCGGGTTTGTCACCCACCCATGCAGCGACGGTTCCAAGTGATACTCCTCTATTCAGTTCCATAGTAATAAAAGTGTGGCGAGTGGCATAGGAAGAGCGGTAGATTCTTTGAGTAAGCTTCCCTTCATCAAGTAACTCTTCCATGAATCCACGTACTCTCTCTTTCTTTCCACTTGTATTATAGTAACCAGCCCAACAAAGACTAAATTCTTGGAAAAATCTTGCTCTTTCTTTGCCCTTGAGATTTGGCTCGATTATATAGTCAGATAGTTCATAGCTTTCGGGTTGAATGTCTAACAAAAATGATGCCAGTTCTTGGTTGCAAGGTAGTTGGTGTGGCTTATGATTTTTGATTGATTTTTCCCTTTTTAATGACACAGAAAAAGATTGCTCAAATCGCAAAACTCCAAATCGACCAATATCTTCGTTTCTCTGACTTTCGTCAAAGTGTTTCCACTGCAATGCTAGCCCCTCGCCTGTTCTACACCCAGTTAAGAATTTCAGTTTTCCGAAAAGAAAGAAATAGCCAATAGGGTAGTTTTTCCACTTATATACCTTTAGTAACTGCAAGACGGTTTGTGTATCTTTTAGTGAAAAACCTCTGAATTGCTGGCTTGTATTAATGTAGCCTTTTTCCTTTGCCCAATTAGGTGCGTTTGTTTCTGGAACCATTTGTATAGCTGCATTCCAGTTTTTAGTTTCTATCAAGACTGAGGAGGGAATTAGCTCTTCATCTTTTCCCCAGGCAAAAGAATTTCTTATTATGGAAAGGAGGAAGTTTGCAGTCCCTGGAGATTTTTTAGATTTTTCTACAAGCCACCCTTTTATTGCCTTTTGCTCAAACAGATCTTGTGGACAATTTTTCAATATTCTTAGGTGGTTCTCGTAGTTATTTACTGTTGTTTCTTCTATACTTACTTTATTCTTAGGAATTAGTTTTAACTTCTTATGTTTATGAAACCACAGAGAACAAATTTCATAAAGACTAGGACATCTTTCTCGGTCATCACCAATGACTTTAAAAGAGTTTCTATAGTTATATAGATTATAATTTTCTTTAATTATTTTATAGCCTTCTCCTGGGGTTTTTGCATCCTTACAAGCTTTTCTCCATATTTCCATGCTTTCTTCTAAGACTTCTTTTTCGTCTGATAAACTTCCAGTATTCGCCTTTAATCCTATCGAGAGAAACTTCCCCTCCTGCTTCCAGACAGCACGGGCTATTTGTGCAGGAAACTTAAGATAATAGGTATCATTTTTGCAAATTAACTTAATTCCTCCATTCCCTTCAGTTGCTATAACTTTGTAGTTTAGTTGCTTTTTTTTAGGCATATTGCTCTTGATTTAATCTTTTATTTTTTAACTTTAACATAAATACTATTTATCATGAACAGTGAAATATTTATATTATTTCTCTGGTGCTTTGCGAAATAATATAAGTAGATAATCCAGTAAATCCAGTAGTTTAAGCCGTTCTAGCCTTCACTACTATCTCAATAGGTACTGAATTAGTACTATTTAGAGAGTTTCAAGGAAAATAATGCTATCAAAGTAGTACCAGAGTGATACCTTAAAAGCCTTGTAAGGCACACCTTACAAAATAAGATTTTGATTTTTAGCTTTCAGATATCATGGTATTAGTCCAGTACCACTTTAATGGAAAAAAAAGGTGCAACATAACCTGCGATTTCCCAACGCTGAACTTCACCAAAGCGTCAAGCTAAGAGCTAAGCAAGAGCAAATTAGTATTAACAAGCTGGTCATCAAAGCCCTATTGCAGTACCTAAACACCCCCAATTCTCAGGTTACCCAAGCCGACCTTGCCCCTATCCGAAGCCAACTGGCAGAGCTGATGCAAAAATTGAAGATGAAGAAGTGAATTATTGGTATATCGTTGAAGTTCAAGGCGGCACTTTAATTCATGCAAAGAAAACTAACAAAGGGAAACCCTAAGTAGGTCGTGCTGAAAGTACTAAAGTATGTAAAGCAGAGCGGCAAGTAAAGTTGAGTCCCGACCACCTGCGACGGGTACTCAAAAAAAGGGGATACTCTGGAAACGCAGCCATGTGAGTCATCGGGACAAGGAAAACCCGAAACAATGTGCCATCAAGCAGGCTGACTTAGACATGTTGGAGTTGGCGGCAGCAGCCGATGAGATTGACCTGTTGTACCTTGATGAGTCTGGGTTTAGCTTATGGAGTCTAGTGAGCTACAGCTACTTCATACCAGTACTCAAGTGCAGCAAAACTGGTCACAATGGGAGGCTCAGGGTCTTTATCTATTCTTTTTGCCAGCCTTTTGCTCGGAAATGAACCGCATTGAGTTGGAATGGCATCAACTCAAAACCCATGAACTGGCAGGACAGATGTTTGAAGACGAGTTAGACCTAGATAGGAAGCTCAACATCAAAATCCAGCTCGTCTTGTTCGCGATCGCTTTTGGTAAAGGAAGCGATCGCAGATGTTCCAAAGAGGGCATCTCTTCCCCCGCTAGGAAAAGAAGATCTCAGGTCTAATCGTCAGACACGCAACAATCACCTAATTGAAGCGATGACTACATCCAACTCGTCTTATTTGCGATCGCATCTTACCAACTCTGCCAGCGGTACTAACTTGGGAAAGAGGTCAAGCTTTGCACTGTCCCCTTCAATCCGCTCAATGCAATATGGTTCTGTTGAACTTGTGTGAGGTTTGCTTGCGACAAATACGCGATCGCCCACATTAAAGCTTGCTTTGAAATTATCCAGTTCAGTCTCCCATTCTTTTATCTGAGCCTGTTGGTCAGGAGAGAGGCGCTTGCAAGCCTCATCAATCGCTTCTTGATTCCAGCAGTTCAGGAAGGTAGCCAACTGCAACATGCTGGTACAACCTGATAGATAACTCGCTATTTCATTCTGGGTTGCTTCCTCCTGCCATTCTTCTGCAACCGCTTCCTCTACCAGTTGAGTTCTATCCACAGCTCCTTCTACTTGCTCAGTTACATTTTTTCCTTCCTGGTTACATCCAGTTACACCCTGGTTACAGGAAATATGTAACCGCTCTGTTTCAGTCTGGATAAGGGCTACAGCCTCTAAATTCCCCTCAGTTACATCTTTTTCAGAGATAAGGGTATGACTTTTTTGCTTTTCACCCAGTTCTTCTGTGATCGGGGTAAATAAGATCAACTCCACAGCTTCTTTTTTTTCTTTTATACTCTCTTCCAAAAAAGATGTAACTGAACTATCTAAAAGGGCTGAATCCTGCTCTGTGTCTAGTCCCTGTTGGTTACATTTTTTATGTAACTGACTGTTATTGAATGTAACTGATGTAACTGAGGATGTAACTGGCTCACAAATTGACTCATTCTGTGGTGAATCACGACCATCAGGTGGGGTAGGTGACTTCCAATCATCCATATAGCCTTTAATTAGGTCGGAAGGAATCAAAACACAACGCTTAGGCTTGTATTCAGGTTCCTTGGGTTCATCCTCAGCAGTTAGCTTGGCGCGGTAGTACGCTAAGGATTCATCTCGGTTGGTGTGAAACTTCTGTACAGATTGGAGAGTTCCTCCACTTCTGGCGATAAGAGCCTCTAGCACCTTACGCGAGTAAACAGGATTAAAATACTTATCCACTAGTGGGAATACTTGACTCATTTGGATGGCTAATGCCTTACCTGCCTTCGTCTCGACTACTAGACAGTTCCAATCTCCAACTAAAGCGTCAGATTTAAGAGCCGACAGTTTATCTAGGAAATCTGTAATGCTATCGGCATTTGAGTCAGCCGCATTTGCAATTGGGCATAGTTGAGCGATCGCATACTGTTTGATTGACTCAGCATCAAAATCGGCTAGTTTGGCTACTGCCATCGCGTACCACAGAATCAGTGCCATTGATGAAGCAATACGCGGGTGAGACTTGGGCAGATGCGATCGCAGTTCTCCCTCTAGTTGCTTAATTTCCTCTTTTGGATATCCCAGTTTAATTAAGTCAGGTAAACACCCGCTGGCACCTTCCATCGCCTCAACCATCTCATCCCAAGCATTCGAGTCACCATCAGTTTGACGGTAGACTGGCACTTGAAGCATCCGAGTTAAAGTCGCTAGCTGTTGGTCACCAATCGCGTGGTTACTAGTCACCATTAACGGGCTGTGGGGTTCCTGATAATTCCCTCTCACCATTCGAGGGACGGCATTGTAGAGACGCTTCAGAATTTCGTCTAGTTCTCGACTTTTGGGGGGGTCATCCAGACATAGTGGTAACGAACCCGTGAGTTTTAGGCATTCGTAGAGTTTTGACTCACTAACTCCTGATATCTGTCCGTCACCATTGAGCCAACCCACAAGAGATAAAGAGTTAGCTGCACAAACGGTCTTGTTGCCGCCAGCATCCCCTACAAAATTAAGTTGTGGAAAACGCCGCTCTTTCTTAATGATGGTTTGGTAGTGTACGGCAGCAGCCGTAAATCCCAACCCGATCATTGCGGGAAAGATGCCCTCTGCTCCATGAAACTTACGCATTGCAGCCACAAGTGGTTTTAGAGCGTTGGGATTAGGAGGTGCAACAGATGGTTGTGGTGTCTTATCTTCACCACCTAAGTCTTCATTGAAGACCCAATCGCTGTTAGGTTTAGCACTCCAAACTCCATCTTTTGTAATCTGGCAATCTTTAAAAACCCAATGCCCATCTGCCTGTTGACCCGCTCTGTCTTGGAGACGATAGGTGATGCCACCCCGATCGCGATACTCTCGTAGCTTGACGTGAATCAGCGCCTTGAGATGCTCAGTTTTTAAGTTACAGACAACACCGGACTGATAGACCCGCTTGAGCGTTGCCTCAAAGTCTTTGACGGCACCATAGTCTTGTGACGATATGATCACTCGCTTTTGGAAGCGGTCAAACGATCGCTTGACCTGCAAAACTAATCCGCCGCCCGCGTCACTGGATAACTCAGATTCAATTTGGAAGTCAAAATTGCACTTTGGACAAAACTTGCTGATGGGTTCACCGTTTTCATTCTCTTTCTCAATCAACCAACCAATCTCACCATTCCAAACAGTTGGTGCTTGCCAATGGTTTTGCTGTAAATCGGCAGTACCAGCGCTTCTGTCTTCACTGGGCTTGCTAGAGTTCCGTTGCCACTCTGCCTTAATATCGTCCTTGATATGAGCAGGACACTTCGCTTCAAATGTCACCTTGTCCAGCCTACGAATTTTCTTCCAGCAGTTCTCCTCGCCCCCTCGGTGCAATGCCGCCGGATCAGAACTAACGATGTCAATAGTTTTGAGAATACGCTCAACCCGTTCGCTATCGATCCCTAGCTGCCCGCCTGCGTAGTGTGCTAAATCTTCCGGTGTGCCAGTAATCGGGATGTCGTTTTCTTTTGCCCAGTTCTGCCAGCCGTACCACTCATTTAAGGCTGTTGTTAATGCCTCGGAGCGATCGCCTGTTGGACAGTTCCCCTTTAAAATCTCGCGGCTGGTGGTGTTACCCAATTCCTCAAGAGAAATGTTGCCAGGAACATAGGAAAGTAGAGGCTGTGGAGTTTTCTGTGCTTGGCGCTGAGCTTTACTTGAGGTGGAGTAAATGCCGATGCTTTCCAAGCTCCTAACCTCTACTGGCACTACACGATTAATTGATTGATATGGGTTTCCTGATAGACCAACTGTTGGAGCCAACACGGTAAAGCGCCCTTCTCCTAATGCCTCACCGATGTGCTTGCCGCCGGGTTGTAAGGCAAAGTTGGTAAAGCTTGGCTTTTCCTTAACCCGAACACCAACCCGCCAGCCGCCTGAGTGTGAGCGCTCCAAGAAAGTGTTGGCAAGAGTGGGATTTTGCAATACCTCAGTCACAGCCTGAGTGCAGTCGTCTTCACTAGGGAACTTCTTAACGTCAAAGTCAAGCCAGATTGTGTTGTTCCAGCCGCCTAGTGTTCCGATGCCATTGAGGGGATTGGCGAACCACGTTTCAAAATCCTGTGGTGTGGGCAGACGCTTCTGATACTGGCAATGATTGATTAGGTGAGGCTTACCGTCCTGGTCAAGGTAGCTTGGGTTTTTGCCTGTGTAGAGCGGTATTGGTTGAAGCGATCGTGTTAGTGGGCAGTGTTTCCAAATTCCTTTTGCTCCGTCTGCTTGCACAATTCTGGGATGCTTTCTAGCATCTTGTGCTGGTGCGACTGGCAAAACTGGAAAATTGCTTGTCTTCAGCCAGTTAATGACTTCTTGCAACTCAACTTGCTGCACACTCTCTTTGTCTTCTTCTCGGCAAAGAGAAGCCCTGTCTGAGCCTGAGTACTTCGGTTTTTTTGGTGTAGTAAACATGATTGATACCCTTTATGTGGTGTAGGGCACTCAAGTCATGAAAAATTCCTCAAAATTTTTACCGATTTGGTAAAAAAATTAGCTAGCCTTGATCTGCAAATGTATTTGGTTTTCCCAAGCGAACAATTTCTTTCTTGTTCTTTCTGCCTGGGATGGCTCTGGCTAGCTAGGTACATGGGTTAGAGATTTCACGCTTGGGTGCCATTTTCTTGAAATTTGGCATAGGAATCCCATCCCATTCGTGCTAATATTTTTATTGAAAGCACAATGGGTTGTGAGCAGCAGTTCGGTGTTTCAAGTTGGTCGCTTGCGGGACACCGTTCTGACGGGAAACTCACCTACAGTATTTAATTAACTTGTTACTTCCTATTTGGTTGTATCAAGGCCCCCTAGATTAAACAGTTACTGAAATCTTACAATAAAACCGCCTGAAATTTATCAGAAGCGGTTTTTTTTTTTGACAGCCCACATAATCCCACCCACGATAGGTAGATTTCGTTTATAACAGATAGCAATAATCTGCGTTTGTACGGTACTTAATTTTATTGTTTATCAGATTTACTAAAATATATAGGATTTCTAAACTCTCATTTTTTATGCATCAGTAAATAAGTTTTAAAATAAATTTTAGTATAACTATTATAAAATATTAAAGGGAACCCTTGCTAGTAATGGAGTGTAGATAATTTTAATTCTCTTGCTTTTGAAGTTTAATTAATTAAAGTAAATGTTAAAAGTTTAATAACAAGGCTTTAAGAGGATTACTTTTAGATTTAATAGATTTAAGTAATTTCCGTTCCAGCAAACTGTTTGAGCTACCTAGCAAAAAGTGTCTAACCGTTAGACACTTTTTGCTAGGTATGCTATCTCAAGAGAAGAATAGTCAGATTATTTTGTGATCGCTCCGTCTGGTGTCCAAATGTGGTCGCTCCCTCTTTGGAAAGCTGTCTTTCCACAGATTCAAAAGTACGCATCTATACGCTAGATTGCTACAAAACACAACATTTTAACCAGATCGGTAAGGTGTGAGGAATGTTGGTTCTGGCAAACACTTCAGTAATGTGATCGCGGACTACTAGAGGTGCCGGATTTCAGGCGGTGCAACTTCCCAGTGATTATTCCGTCCGTCCGCATATCGAATTGGTGCTGAGATCAACTCCTGCGGCTCTACGTTTTCTAACGCAGCCAGTTGAATTCCGATATAGTTACCGCCGATCGCTTCAGCATATCCTCGTGCAAACGAGCGCACCCCGCAATGCCGACAAAAGAGATGGTGCATACTCTTGGAGCCAAATTGATAGTCGCTCAGCGCGTCTTCTCCTGCAAGCAGCCGAAACGCATCGGGCTTGATGATTGCGTTCCAGTTCCTTGTTTTGGTGCAGATGGAACAATTGCATTTGTTCGTTCCAGCACCTAAATCGATGTCAGCCTCGAACCGTACTGAACCACAATGGCAGCTTCCTGTATACGTTTTCTTCATCGGCATTTTCGGCAAATAAATCTAGCCAAAGGAAAAGATATCCTTAATTTCAATTGGAGCCAACTCTCCCAAAACGCGATCACCCAGAACTTAGCAAATAAGAGAAAGTTATCAATGGTGTGCTATATCAGCTTGCTGACATGGCTTAGTTTTTCAGCCGAAAAGCGCGATCGCGAAAACTGCTTGATATTTGACTGGTTGGGGATTTGAAGCGGAGACTTCGGGAAAAGCGCTCTCTCTTAATCTGTTCCTAAGGTAAATCTGTTTTATCTTGTGCTTGAGAAAGCGAGAGCGTTGCGCTGCTGCTCTCTTCGGAGCGGCTCTGAAAGAGCTAGCGCAGATCGCTCTCCAAACTTCCCTTAACTAAGGCAGCTAAAGGTGATTGAACTGGAAGACTTTGAGCGGGAAGGAGCGATCGCATCGTTAAAAGCGGCTCAGCAAGTAAATCCCGTGGCACTGGATGCAATTCGTGAGCCGTTGGCAAGCAGCTTGGTGAGTCTTAGCGTTTTGAGAAAGTGTCTAACCGTTAGACACTCCAGAATATAGCTTTTTAGAGCATAATACGTTATGACTGATGAGTATCGAACGTTCGACAGCTAAGATTACGTGTTACTTCCCTAAGTTGGAGAAAGGAAGCGCTGCTGCTCTCTTCGGAGCGGCTCTGAAAGACCTAGCGCAGATCGCTCTCCAAACTTCCCTTAACTATAGCGACTAAAGGTGACGTGAACTGGAAGAGTTTGAACGAGGAGGAGCGATCGCATCTTTAAAAGCGGGTCAGCAAGTAATTCAAAAACCACTGGATGCAATTCGCTAACCGCTGGCAAGCATAGCTAGGATTCTTAGCGTTTAATCCTGGCTTCGATTTGTTTCCGTAGTGCTTCCAATTCCGTTTCAACTCAGTACTCGACAGGACGTGTAGTAACAAATTGCAAAAAGTAACTTGTGCTTCGGAGATAAGACACCAAACAACTCTTCTAGCTGCTCTTCCCTAAGTATTTCTGCTTGACCGTTGCGATTGTTCTTCATCTTGTTCTAATGGTTGCTGATTTGACAAATCAGCAACCATTATTTAACGCTATATCGTTGTTTGGGCAAGAGTTCTAGTTTTGGAGCCTGTTTTTAGGTACTTGTTGAGAATGGCTATCAATAAGCTAGCTATAAAGTGTGCTGTAGTACGTTAGATAGTGGCAACAAGTAAAAACACTTATCTATATAGGTAAGGTGTGATTAAGGTTATACAGAACTAGGAATTCTATGTCTAACCTA
>NZ_JCACKQ010000066.1:0-36647 GCF_059505465.1 Symplocastrum torsivum
AAACCCTTTAAGTGGACTTACAAGGGTAAGGCTTTGGCGGCATAATGGCAGGTAGGCTTCCGCCGAAGTCTACTAGAAGAAATTGGACCAAACTTGCCATCAGCAGGCGGATCGAGAAACTTAAGCCAAATTAAAACCTCTTGAATATGTGTAGCTAATTCTTTGTCTGCTGCGATCGCTTCAATGCCATAGTCTATGGTCTGGTTGTTTAGTTTGGCATTGTAAAAAGTTTGTAAACGCATTGCTTTAAATTCCTAAATAGGTGGTGTTTACGCTGAAAGCGGAAGGAGTATCCAAAAACCACTAAGCTATTTCTAGCGCCGCCCAAGTCAGCGGTCCCACATCACCATCGTCATTCAGTCCCACACTTCTTTGGAACTTCATGATGATGCGCTCTGTTGCTGAGTCAAAATCGTTATTAACAGTGAGGGGTTCAAACCCACAGCCGTTAACTGTATGTTGAGCAACACCTACCCAAAACCCTTTATCACCAAAGCGTAGGATCGGTCTTTGCCCATTAGTCAGTGGCGGTACAGGAGGCTGTAATGGCTCGAAGCTAATATGTCCGAGTTGTTCAAGTCGCTTGAGGATAGCAGCGACTCCTACCTGTAAAGAACCTGCATTCGGATTGAAGCGACCATCTGAGGTGTACTTACCTTTAATCCAATGGTTAGTCTTAGACCACAGGTAGGGTGAACGTCGCGGTGGTGTAGTGTTGCGCCCTGCACCTGTCTGGAAACCCCAACCGTTGTATCTTTCACAGTACCAAAGGATTTCTTCGGGAGTATCTAAAAAATTCACCTTATCTGTGCGTTTCATTGCCAAAGCATCTGCCGCCGACTCTTCCCAGGTAAAAGGGGGAGTACCTGAAATCGGTCTTCCGGCTGGAACATTCTTGGTTCTTGCTCTGAGAGAATCACCATTGTGAAGATGCCCGTTAAATGAAAGTGAAGCCTCAAGGCTATGTATAGCAGCAATAACGGGCCACCATACGCCACTCTCGCGCTGTGCCTGTTTATACCTGCCCCGGTTAGACAGAACTTTGGAAACAACTGCATCAGTGGCGCTTAAATCAGTTATTTTGACGGTACTCCAAAGTTGCTGATAAGTGTCCTTCATTTCTGAAAATTGCATTTATCTCTCCTTTTGACTAATTGAGCGACTCATTAAGAAGTTCTCCTAGCTAATTAATGACAACTAAATCTTCAATCGCAGAATTCATTGAGATGAAGCCAGAATAACCACCACCTCCACACGTCGGCAGTCGGAAAAGGTCAGAAGAATGTCAGATCTACAGTCATAGAAAAGTCAGATCGTTGTCCGGATCGAAACGGCAAGCAACTGTAGATAAATGAATAAAGTTATTACTGATGCAGGTTTTCAGCTTTTCACATTTTTCTCCAGGGAGAGTGTGTGTAGAGGCATGATGAACCCTGTTTATCCAAGTCGGTTGCATCTATGAGGCGCTAATATTTCAGCCAACCTCTTGTCGAATAGTCTTCTTGCATAAATGGCAAAGAAAAGGGTGATAAGTACTACAGCTCCCTAGTTTTAATTGACTTTTGTAAGACATCTAATAATTATCCCTACAAAGAAATTACGTTTAAGGCTCTAGTAAATGACTGTTGAAGAAGCGCTTTTAATTGTTGAGAGAGTTCTAGAACAAGGATGCTTAAATAAAGTTCAAGAACTCGTATTTCGGCAAGCTTGGGAAGGACAGTCATACGGAGACATTGCCAAAAGCTCTGGTTATGACATGGGCTACATCAAGGACACGGGTTCCAAGTTGTGGCAGTTGCTCTCAAAGGCACTTGGGGAGAAAATTACTAAGGCTAATGCCCAGTCAGTTCTGAAACGTTGTGCGCGACAGATTTATGCAACGGCTGCCCTATCTGACACAACAGTTACCAGTCAGGTTAAAAACCCTCAAGCCTACCAGAGTTGCTTCACTACTCACACCTCAACTACTGATAGAGTCACGGCTAATCAGTTTCAAGATTGGGGAGAGGCGATTGATGTCTCTGTTTTCTTTGGGCGGGTAGAAGAACTCAATCGGCTAGAGCAGTGGATTGTTGTTGAGCGCTGCCGTCTAGTCATGCTCTTGGGAATGGGCGGCATGGGGAAAACTGCTCTATCTGTCAAATTGGCAGAGCGAATTCAGGAGCATTTTGATTACGTGATCTGGCGAAGTCTCCGCAACGCACCACCACTTAAAGAACTCACCGCAGAGCTAATTCAATTCATCTCTAGAGGGCAAGAAACGAATTTACCAGAAACGGTAGACGGGAGAATTTCACATTTAATACACTATCTACGCCAACACCGATGTTTGTTGGTTCTGGATAATGCTGAGTCAATTCTACGAGGAGGTGAACGCACTACTTTTTACCAAGAAGGATATGAGGAATATGGAGAATTTCTCAGACGACTGGGAGAAGAACGCCACAACAGTTGCCTAGTATTAACCAGTCGTGAGAAACCGAAAGAACTGGCAGCACAGGAAGGGCTAACCTCGCCCGTGCGCTCCTTACAACTAACTGGTTTGCCTACAGTAGAAGGACAAAAAATTTTTCAATCTCGGTGGTTCTTCTTAGGATCAGAATCTGAGTGGGGAGCAGTAATCAAACACTATGCTGGGAATCCCTTAGCCTTGAAAATGGTAGCTCCAGTTATCCGGGACTTATTTGATAGTGATGTTTCTAAGTTCCTAAGTTTATTAGAGCAAGGCACCTTAGTTTTTGATGATATTCGTAATTTACTAGATCGGCAGTTTAACCGCCTATGTTCTTTAGAAAAAGAGGTAATGTACTGGCTAGCCATCAATCGTGAGCCAGTGTAATTTCTAGAACTGTAAGAGGATTTAGTACCGAAAATATCGTCCAGTGAATTACTAGAAGCTCTGGCTTCTCTGATGAGGTGATCGCTAATCGAAAAAGCTACACTTACGCCAATCGAAAAAAGTTTAAACCGCTTCACCCAGCAGCCTGTCGTCATGGAGTACATAACCGAAGAGCTTATCAAGCAGGTCGTTCAAGAAATCGTCACTCAAGAACTTACCCTATTCAAGAGCCATGCTTTAATCAAAGCTCAAGCAAAAGACTACATTCGCCATACCCAAACTCGCCTAATTCTCAAACCTGTTGCCAAGCAACTGCTGACGGCTTTTCATAATAAAAGTTGTTTGGAAAAACAGCTCAATCAAATTCTATCAGGACTGCAAGGAAAGCCCGCTCTAGAAACTGGATATGCAGCGGGTAACCTATTCAATCTTATGCAGCAGTTGCAAATCGATTTCAGAAGTCGAGATTTTTCTAAGCTAACGCTTTGGCAAGCTGACCTCAGACGTATGAACTTGCATCAAGTCAACTTCCAAAACTCTGATTTAGCCAAGTGTGTTTTTGCTGAAACGTTTAGCAGTATTCTCTCAGTTGCCTTCAGCCCCGATGGCAAACTTATCGCAACAGGTGATGCAGATTGTAAGATTCGCTTGTGGCAAGTTGCAGATAGCAAACCTCTTGTAACCTGCAAGGGACATACTAATTGGGTTCGCTCAGTCGCTTTTAGTCCTGATGGTAAAATCATTGCCAGTGGTAGTGCCGATCATACAGTTAGGCTTTGGGATGCTAGTACGGGTCAATGCTTGAAAACTTTGCAGGGACATACCAGTCGGGTACGGTCAGTTGCCTTTAGTTTTGGCGATCGCATTCTTGCTAGTGGCTATGATGACTCTACCATAAGGCTCTGGCAGGTCAGCACCGATCAGTGCTTAAAGACGTTGCTGGGGCATACCAACCAAGTCTGGTCAGTGGCTTGGAGTCCCGACGGTCACACTCTTGCCAGTGGTAGTGCTGATCAAACAGTGAGGCTTTGGCAAGTCAGTACGGGTCAGTGTTTGAGAACCTTGCAAGCCCATACCGATTGGGTCTGGTCAGTTGCTTTCAGCCCTGATGGGCAGCTTCTAGCTAGTGGTAGCGATGACCAAACGGTGAGACTTTGGGATGTCAGTACAGGTCAGTGTTCGAGAACCTTACAAGGACATACCAATTGGGTTTGGTCAGTTGCCTTTAGTCCTGATGGACAATTTCTGGCTAGCGGCAGTAATGACCAAACTGTAAGGCTGTGGGACATTAGCACAGGTCAGGCTTTGAGAACGTTGCAGGGATATGCTGATGGAGTTCGTTCTGTTGCCTTTAGTCCTGATGGTAAACTCATTGCTAGCAGCAGTGAAGATCAAACAATAAGGTTGTGGGACATTAGCACAGGTTAATGCTTAAGTATATTGCAGGGACATACTAATAGGGTGAGTTCAGTCGCTTTCAGCCCAGATGGATACTCTCTAGTTAGTGCCAGTGCTGACCAAACAATAAGCTTATGGGATGTAGGTAGCGGTCAATGCGACAAGGCTTTGCAAGGTCATAGTGATTGGGTACGAGCGGTTACCATGAGTTCTAATGGTCAAACCTTGGCAAGTGGCAGTGACGATGAAACTATTAAGCTTTGGGATGTCAAGACGGGCAGTGAGCTAAAAACGTTGAGAGCAAATAGATTCTACGAGGGTATGAATATTACTGGCGTTACTGGTTTAACGGCAGTGCAGAAAGCAACGCTGAAATCTCTAGGCGCAGTAGAGTTGGAAGATTTGCTGATTCAGTAAAGGCGAGGCTTTGTTGTTTGTTATTTGTTGTTCGTTAAAGAATACCAATAACTAATAACCAATAACCGATAACACTTTTGAGAGTGATCGCATCTATCAAGTCGCTCAACTTACTGTGTCCAGTTTGGGAAATAATCTGTAGCTCTATGCAATATGCAAATCGAGACTGAGCTGGTTAAAACTTCTAGAGCAGTTTTGCCTTTCAACTCCTGAGGATATGCGTGAAATTTTCGCTAAAAATGGCGATCAGGGTAAAGAAATTGGAGAACGGCTTGCTCAATTATCAGGCTTCAACATTCCCTGAAAGCTTCAAGGGTAGCTTAGTGAAAGGATGCGATCGCACCTCCCCCTCCATAGGCGATCGCTCCTCCTAAGATAAGCCTCGCGTACTTTCTTTAAGCATCAAGAAGGTTTTAAAGTGCCGAAAATCTTTGACCAAAGACTTAAATTCATCTGGCTCCAATGCAGCAGAATTGTCAAGCTTATCTTAGTTAAGAGTCTCTAGATCAACTCATCAGATATCTTCCACCAGTTGAAAATTAGGTATATCAACAGTCGTATCGCCTTTTTGAGTGAGTAGGTTATTCCTGCCGCTCATTTTTCTACGCAAAAAGCCTAAAACTTGCCGCACATAGGGAAACAGTACGCGGAAAAAGTTGAATGTTACTGATGCAACAGCAAGGGCAAAATCACTCACACTTTCGTAACTAGGTTTATGGGTATCTGTATTTCTATAGCGTTGGGAATATTTTCCCAAACGCCTTAACTGAAGTCCTATTTATCCAGCATTTCAAAGACTTGAGTTGCGTTAGCGTCCTTCTTCATAGGTTTTCTTTTCATGTCTTGTAGCAGTACGACTACTCATAATACGGCTACTGTGTCCTCGCTTTGTGTGGACAACAGCGTTAGTTATTTGTTAATCTTACCTTAATCAGGTTTTTACCTTAATATAAGCAGTACAACTTCACTGCGTGATCAAAAGAGGTAAGTCACAAGGGGGCTGCACTCACTATGCGAATGATTAGCGTTTTTACTACTGTTTTTAAACAATAACTGCCTGGATGGGGGTGAGTATGGCAACAGAAATTAAGCAGCCGTTCAAGGAACACAGAAGACAAGACTTACTTGATCAATCCAGAGCATTACTTCCAGTAATGTTCACGGTGTATACACCAGTAATTATTCTGTTTGCAATCATAAGTTTGCAAACTAAAATACCTGTGCCGAACCTTACACGCGATCCACTGGCGATAACAAAATCGCCATTTTACTTTGGAGCAATTTCCAACATTGGCATATTATTTTGGTGTTCTGCTGCAGCCATTTGCTTTTTCAGCTTTAGGCTACTCTCAGATATAGGCAGAAGCAAAGAGTTTCAGCGGTTTTTTCTATTTTCTGGTGGTATAACATCTATTTTGTTGCTAGATGATCTTTTCCTTATCCATGAAGAGGTGTTTCCATACTATCTAAACATTCCTGAGAAGCTTGCCTTTGTTGGATATGGAATGATTATCTCGCTCTATCTTATAAAAGTTAGGAAAACAATCCTGAAAACTGAGTTTATTTTTCTTAACCTTGCTTTTTGCTTTCTGGGATTATCAGTGACTATTGACTTTTTTCCAATTTTTACACGCTTATTCGGAAATGAAGGTGAATTCCTATTGGAAGATGGCTTTAAGCTGCTGGGCATTATCAGTTGGTTCACTTACTTTGCAAGAGCTTGTGTAGAGCAGCTTAAATCGGCAATCGCTCTTAACTAGAGCATTGGTACAGAAATAGTTTTTCCCCTTGAAAGCGATCGCATCCTCCTCTCCTATAAATTACCCCAAAACTTTTTTCCTCAAAACGCTCATCATTTCACCTGACTCGCCATGAGGCATGATCGGACTCCATTCACCCGCCTCTGCAAACCTTAAAGTATGTAGCATTTTGATGACACTGGTTATCTCTTTGCGAGAACCGATAACCATAATCTTGACAAATTCTTTTCTCGGAACTGAATCGCTAGAAGCCTGAAAAGAAACATCGTTAGAGGGCAATTCACTGTCATTAGGCAGAAAGTTCTCTTGCATTCGAGTTCACCTGATTCAATCTAGATGTGGTCTTAATAGACAACACCTAGTATTGCAGGTGTGGTCGCTTAAGACAACATTTACTCGCTCATAATCCTCTGACACGATTAGAGGCATGGGAAAAGCGGGAAAAGCTCTCAGGCAGACATTGGAGACTTACGGAATCAGCCAGAACAAATTAGCTGTAACTTTGGGAGTTGACCGCTCTATGATTTTTAAGTGGTATCACGAGCAAAGAGACCCTACGGCTGAAACCGTGGTGCAGATTGCTGAGGCGCTCAAAGGGCTTAATCCTGAAGCGGCGGCAGAATTTATCCGGCTGTACGTGGGTGATTTCCTACTCTAGTGAAGATCAGTCCTAGCTCATTCACCTCGACTCAGCCGTGATGATTAGAAAGAGGAAGATCTTCCTTTAAGTGGACAAGATTTATCAAATGAGATAGCCACAATTAACAGTAAGGATAGATACAATTCTTCTGTGGTTGTGTTTGGTTAAGCTGCTCAATAAATGATGTGCAAGTACGGCGGTGCTATCTGTAGCGTCGTGTATTTAGCTTGGTGAGTAGCCTCATCACTGGCTCGTGGTAAGGTTATAAGTTTTTCTACCAACACACATCAGCTAAACAGTAGCAAAGTATACACAGGGTGCGCGTCTCGCTGTAAATCTTATAAGCATCATTAGGGTTAAGAGGTTATGCCAACTGCACAGGTAGCTAGTACAGATGAATTGGATGCCAAACAGCTCCTGAGAACTTTGGCAGCTGTTAAGAAAGGCGATTTTTCAGTTCGGATGCCCGTCGAGCAGACAGGCATGGCAGGGAAAATCGCCGATACGCTCAACGACATTATTGAGCGGAATGAAAGAATGGCAGCCGAGTTAGAGCGAATTAGCACTGTTGTTGGAAAGGAAGGCAAAATAACGCAACGGGCATCGCTTGGAAATGCCGGCGGTTCTTGGACAGCTTGTGTTGATTCTGTCAATACCCTAATTACAGATTTAGTCCAGCCTACGGCGGAAACCGCTCGTGTAATTCGGGCAGTGGCGAATGGTGATTTATCCCAAACGATCGCACCCGAAATTGAAGGTAGACCCCTGAAGGGTGAGTTCCTTGCCACCGCACAAGTCGTTAATACGATGGTGGATCAGCTTAGTTCGTTTGCCTCAGAAGTGACGCGGGTGGCGAGAGAAGTGGGTACCGAAGGAAAACTCGGTGTTCAGGCAGAAGTGCGGGGTGTGGCGGGAACCTGGAAGGATTTAACCGACAACGTTAACTTGATGGCGGGGAACTTGACAGGACAGGTGCGGAATATTGCAGAAGTCGCAACTGCGATCGCAAATGGTGACCTCTCCAAGAAAATCACCGTCGATGTTAGAGGCGAAATACTCGAACTGAAGAACACCGTTAACACAATGGTGGATCAGCTCAATTCCTTTGCTAGTGAAGTGACGCGGGTGGCGCGTGAAGTGGGGACAGAAGGGAAGCTGGGCGTGCAAGCCGAAGTGCGAGGCGTTGCAGGTACCTGGAAAGATTTAACCGACAACGTGAACTCAATGGCGGGTAACCTCACCGCCCAAGTCCGAAACATCGCGGAAGTGACGACAGCCGTAGCGAATGGTGACCTCTCGAAGAAAATTACCGTTGATGTCAAAGGCGAAATTCTAGAGCTAAAGAACACCGTCAACATCATGGTGGATCAGCTCAACTCCTTTGCTAGTGAAGTAACACGGGTAGCGCGAGAGGTAGGGGCAGATGGAAAGCTAGGAGGTCAAGCCGAAGTCACAGGTGTTGCGGGTACCTGGAAGGACTTGACGGATAGTGTGAACTTCATGGCGGGAAGCCTAACTGCCCAAGTCCGGAACATTGCGGAAGTGACAACAGCGGTAGCGAATGGTGACCTCTCGAAGAAGATTACGGTTGATGTCAAAGGGGAAATCTTAGAACTAAAGAACACCATGAACATCATGGTGGATCAGCTCAACTCCTTTGCGAGTGAAGTAACGCGAGTAGCGCGAGAAGTTGGTTCCGAAGGGAAGCTGGGTGTTCAAGCCGAAGTCACAGGCGTTGCAGGTACCTGGAAAGACTTAACTGACAGCGTGAACTCGATGGCGGGTAACCTTACCGCCCAAGTCCGGAACATCGCGGAAGTCACGACGGCGGTTGCGAATGGTGACCTCTCAAAGAAAATTACCGTTGATGTTAAAGGAGAGATTTTAGAGCTGAAGGATACGATCAACGTGATGGTGGATCAGCTCAACTCCTTTGCTAGTGAGGTAACGCGGGTAGCGCGAGAAGTTGGTTCCGAAGGAAAGCTGGGTGGTCAAGCCGAGGTGCGTGGGGTTGCAGGTACCTGGAAGGATTTGACCGATAGTGTGAACTTCATGGCGGGAAGTTTAACCGCGCAAGTGCGGAACATCGCGGAAGTGACGACAGCCGTAGCGAATGGTGACCTCTCGAAGAAGATTACCGTTGATGTTAAGGGTGAGATTTTAGAGCTGAAGAACACGATCAACGTGATGGTGGATCAGCTCAATTCCTTTGCTAGTGAGGTAACGCGGGTAGCGCGAGAGGTGGGTTCGGAAGGGAAGCTAGGTGTACAAGCGGATGTTCGAGGGGTTGCGGGCACCTGGAAGGACTTAACCGACAGCGTGAACTCGATGGCAGGTAATCTTACCGCTCAAGTCCGGAACATTGCGGAAGTTACAACAGCGGTAGCAAATGGTGACCTCTCCAAGAAGATTACCGTTGATGTTAAGGGTGAGATCTTCGAGCTGAAGAACACGATCAACATCATGGTGGATCAGCTCAGTTCCTTTGCCTCAGAGGTGACGCGGGTAGCGCGGGAAGTGGGAACCGAAGGAAAACTGGGCGTACAAGCAGAAGTGCGGGGCGTTGCAGGTACCTGGAAGGACTTAACCGACAGCGTGAACTCGATGGCGGGGAACCTCACAGGACAGGTGCGGAACATCGCGGAAGTGACAACAGCGGTGGCGAATGGCGACCTCTCTAAGAAAATCACCGTTCAAGTCAAAGGTGAAATTCTGGAACTGAAGAACACGATCAACATCATGGTGGATCAACTCAGTTCCTTTGCCTCAGAGGTGACGCGGGTGGCGCGAGAGGTCGGTTCAGAAGGGAAGTTGGGGGTGCAAGCGGATGTTAGAGGGGTTGCAGGTACCTGGAAGGATTTGACTGATAGTGTGAACTTCATGGCGGGAAGCTTAACTTCTCAAGTGCGGAACATTGCTGCCGTCACGACAGCGGTAGCAAATGGTGACCTCTCGAAGAAGATTACCGTTGATGTGAAAGGTGAAATCTTAGAGCTGAAGAATACTGTCAACGTGATGGTAGACCAGCTTAACTCGTTTGCTTCAGAGGTGACGCGGGTTGCCCGTGAGGTGGGTACAGAAGGAAAGCTGGGTGTGCAAGCCGAAGTCAAAGGCGTAGCGGGTACCTGGAAGGACTTGACCGACAGTGTGAACTTCATGGCGGGAAGTTTAACCGCGCAGGTGCGGAACATCGCAGAAGTGACGACGGCAGTTGCAAACGGTGACCTCTCGAAGAAGATTACTGTCGATGTTAAGGGAGAGATTTTAGAGCTGAAGAATACGATCAACACAATGGTGGATCAGCTCAACTCCTTTGCCTCGGAGGTAACGCGGGTTGCTCGTGAGGTGGGTACAGAAGGAAAACTGGGTGTGCAAGCCTATGTGCGAGGTGTGGGCGGTACCTGGAAGGACTTAACCGATAACGTTAACTCAATGGCAGGGAACCTCACCGCGCAAGTCCGAAACATCGCAGAAGTGACTAAAGCGGTAGCAAACGGCGACCTCTCGAAGAAGATTACTGTCGATGTCAAAGGCGAGATTTTGGATCTGAAGGATACCATCAACGTGATGGTCGATCAGCTCAGTTCTTTTGCCTCGGAGGTAACGCGGGTTGCGCGGGAAGTGGGAACGGAAGGGAAGTTGGGGGGTCAGGCACAGGTAACTGGTGTTGCTGGAACCTGGAAGGACTTAACTGACAATGTGAACTCAATGGCAGGTAACCTCACCGCGCAAGTGCGAGGGATTGCCAAGATTGTGACGGCAGTTGCGAATGGCGACTTGAAGCGCAAACTGATGCTCGATGCCAAAGGGGAGATTGAAACCCTAGCGGATACGATTAACGAGATGATCGATACCCTCGCGACGTTTGCCGATCAGGTAACGACGGTGGCGCGGGAGGTTGGAATTGAAGGAAAACTCGGTGGACAGGCGAAGGTGCCTGGGGCTGCGGGAACCTGGAGAGACTTGACCGACAACGTGAACGAACTGGCGGCAAACCTCACGACTCAGATGCGTGCGATCGCAGAAGTGGCAATTGCTGTAACCAAGGGAGATCTTACACGCTCGATCGCGGTTCAAGCGGAAGGGGAATTGGCAATCCTGAAAGATAACGTCAACCAGATGATTGCCAACCTCCGGGAGACAACGCAGAAGAATACTGAGCAAGACTGGTTGAAAACCAACCTTGCCAAGTTTACCCGGATGCTCCAAGGTCACCGCGACTTGGAAACTGTTTCTAAACTCATCCTGTCGGAACTTGCTCCTCTGGTTGGCGCACAACACGGCGTGTTCTACCTAATGGACGCAGCTATAACCCATGAACCAATCCTCAAGCTCTTGAGTACCTATGCCTACCGCGAACGCAAGACTCTGGCTAACCGATTCCACATGGGAGAAGGCTTAGTGGGGCAATGCGCCTTGGAGAAGGAACGCATATTAATTACAGAAGTACCGGAAAACTACATCAAGATCAGCTCTGGTTTAGGGGAAGCTACACCCCTCAATGCTGTTGTGTTGCCCGTTCTCTTTGAGGGACAGGTGACAGCAGTGATTGAACTCGCTTCGTTCCGCCGCTTTAATGAGATTCATTTGACATTCTTCGACCAACTTACTGAGAGTATTGCGATCGTCCTGAATACGATCGCAGCCAGTATGCGGACTGAAGAATTGCTCAAGCAGTCGCAGTCTCTCGCTGAAGAACTGCAAACCCAGCAAAGCGAACTTCGAGAAACCAACCAGCGACTAGAACAACAAGCAAGGTCTCTACAAGCCTCTGAGGAACTCCTCAAGAGCCAGCAGGAAGAGCTGCAACAGACTAACGAAGAGCTAGAAGAGAAGGCAGAGTTGTTGGCGTTGCAAAACAAGGAAGTTGAGCGCAAAAATCGTGAAATTGAACAAGCAAGACAATCGCTCGAAGAAAAAGCGGAGCAACTAGCGCTGACTTCTAAATACAAGTCGGAATTTCTTGCAAATATGTCCCACGAATTGCGGACACCCCTCAACAGTCTCTTGATTCTGGCAAGATTGCTCTCTGATAACTCTGATCAGAACCTTACAGACAAGCAAGTTGAATACGCCCGAACCATCCACTCTGCTGGTACCGACCTTTTGGGCTTAATCAATGACATTTTGGATCTCGCCAAGATTGAATCGGGAACCATGTCGGTTGAAATTAGCTCGATGCTATTCAGCGAACTCAGGGGTCAACTCGAACGAACCTTCAGTCAAATCGCGCAGGACAAACGACTTAACTTCATCCTTGAATTTGAACCCAACTTGCCAAGAACGATCCAATCCGACTCGAAGCGCTTACAACAAGTGTTGAGAAATCTGCTTTCCAACGCCTTTAAATTCACTGACCAAGGAGAAGTCACTTTAAGGGTAGAAGTGGCGACTCGTGGGTGGAGTCCTCACCATGAAGTCTTGAATAGTACCAGTACTGTGATTGCGTTCTCGGTAACTGATACAGGAATCGGCATTGCGCCAGAGAAGCAACGGGTCATTTTTGAGGCATTTCAGCAAGCTGATGGTACAACCAGTCGCAAGTACGGCGGTACGGGTTTAGGTTTATCGATCAGCCGCGAAATTGCTCAACTATTGGGGGGAGAGATTCAACTCGTTAGCCATCTGGGTCAGGGTAGTACGTTCACGCTCTACCTACCACAGGTTTACCAAGAGAGGGAGAGAATGGATATGGGAACACGACGATACAGGGACCCAGCTTCTTTACCCTCCTCAGCACGTTTCCATCTCCCGATGTCTTCCTCGGTTCAGTCCCCTACCTCCGACTATAGCCCTACGAATCCTACCCCTTCGGGGAACGATTCGTTAACGCCACCGGAGAACCCTGTACGAGTATCATCCTCACTCCCCAATCCGATCTCAGATGACCGGGATGACATCCAACCTGGCGATCGCGTTTTATTAGTCATTGAGGATGATTACAACTTCGCTCGTATCCTTCTGGATATGGCGCGGCAACAGGGTTTCAAGGTTCTTGTCGCTACGCGGAGTGAGCCGGGACTTGCTCTGGCACGGGAATTTAAACCCGATGCAATTACGCTAGATATTCAGTTACCTGTGATGGATGGCTGGACGGTTCTCGATCGCTTAAAGCATGACCCAAGTACCCGCCATATCCCCGTCCATATTCTCTCCGTTGAGGAAGGGCAACAACGGGGTCTACAGCAAGGTGCGATCGCTTATCTCCAAAAACCCGTAAGCAGTGAAGCCTTAACTGAAGCCTTAACCAGCATTAAGTCTTTTGTCGAGCGCAAGGTCAAGAACCTCTTGGTCGTAGAAGATGATGAACTGCAACGCAACAGTATTGTCGAACTCATCGGCAATAGTGATGTGGCAACAACAGCCGTGAGTTCTGGTGCCCAAGCCCTAGAAACACTTAAGTCAGGACAGTTTGATTGTTTGGTTCTCGATTTGGGACTACCTGATATGACAGGGTTGGAACTGATTGAGCAGATCAAGCAAGAACCGAATCTCTCGAAGCTGCCAATCATCGTCTACACGGGCAAAGAGTTGACCCAGCAAGAAGAAACAGAACTCAAGCGAATTGCTGACACAATCATTATCAAAGACGTGCGATCGCCAGAGCGTCTTTTGGATGAAACCGCTTTGTTCTTGCACCGAGTCCAAGCCAATTTGCCGCAACCCAAGCAACAAATGTTGGAACAACTGCATCAGACAGACAGCGTTCTTACTAGTAAGAAAGTTCTAATCGTTGACGACGATGTTCGCAACATCTTTGCCCTAACGAGCCTGCTAGAGCGCCATCAAATGGAGATCTTGTATGCCGAGAACGGTAGAGATGGCTTGACTACCTTGCAAAACACGCCTGGAATTGATGTTGTCCTGATGGATGTGATGATGCCAGAAATGGACGGTTATGAAACCATGCGTGCTGTCCGCAAAATGAGTCAATTTGTCTCACTGCCGATAATTGCCCTCACTGCCAAAGCGATGAAAGGCGATCGAGAAAAGTGCATTGACGCTGGAGCATCTGACTACATCACTAAACCTGTTGATCCAGAGCAGTTGCTCTCGCTGCTGCGCGTCTGGCTCTATCGTTAGGGGATGGTTAAGGAGTAGATTTTGGAGGAAAATCTGCTTTAGGGGAGCTTTCTGCGGGAAGAAGGCTTCACCGCAAGGCACGTTATGAATTAAGCTGATGAATATTTAATTTACATCTTGAATTTAGTCACTTTTTGTTGACAGTTAATTGTTATCAGTCAACAGTAAACCATCAACAAACAACCAATAACTAAACGATGCAAGTTAAAGGTGAGAACTGCTTAAAAGTTCATACCGTTCCACTTTGAAATTTATGGAGACGACTCAGTGTAAAAGCGTAATGCTTCAACCCTACTATGACCACGTTCACAAACAGAACGAATTGGAAGCGATCGAAATTCAATTACTATTAGAGGGATTGTTTCGTTACTACGGATTCGATTTTCGGGACTATGCTTTGGCTTCTCTCAAACGTCGAATTTGGAATACCATTCGGGCAGAAAAGTTGAGTAGTGTGTCTGGACTTCAAGAGAAAGTGCTACATGACCCAGCCTGTTTGGAACGCTTCCTACTCGGTCTATCTGTCAACGTGACAGCTATGTTCCGCGACCCTAGCTTTTATCTGGCATTCCGCAGCAAAGTTGTGCCGCTATTACGCACTTATCCGTTTATTCGGATTTGGCACGCTGGCTGTTCCACGGGTGAGGAAGTCTACTCAATGGCAATATTGATGGAAGAAGAAGGGCTATATCACCGTTGTCGAATCTATGCTACTGATATGAATGAACTTGTGTTGAGAAAAGCGAAAGCTGGTATTTTTTCTCTGGAATTAATGCAGGGATATACTCAACACTATCTCCGAGCGGGTGGGAAAAAATCCTTCTCTGAGTACTACACGGCTGCTTATGAGAATGCGATTTTTCGCTCATCGCTCAAAGAAAACATAATATTTTCTCAACATAATCTAGCAACAGATGGATCTTTTAATGAGTTCAATGTCATATTGTGTCGGAACGTCCTGATTTATTTCAATCAAACACTTCAAGAGCGAGTTCACAAATTGCTTTACGAAAGCCTCAGTCGGTTTGGTGTTTTGGGGTTAGGACGCCAAGAATCTCTAAAATTTACCCCGCATGAACAACACTATGAAGCATTAGACAAGCGTGAGAAGCTTTACCGCCGGGTTGGGTAAGAGCAACAGAATGAAAAACTCCTCCCACGAGCAGATGGAGTTTTCGAGGACGGGGAATGGGGAATGGGGAATGAGAATGAACAATTCCCCACTTCCCATTCCTAAAATCGGCGCTTGTCAATTCCTCCTCACCCATAAGGAGAAGAGTTTGCCTTGCCAATTTCCAATCAACTATCGCCGTCAGCCCTTGTTCACCTTTCCCCTTGAATACAGAAAAGGAGAGAATCGAGTTAGGGATAGTGGGGAGAGATTATCTTCTGCCTCCCCAGATTTTCTTGCTCTTCCACTCCAAAGCTTCTCGACGATGAGGACTCACAGCCAACGCACTTCTTTGGGCAACTCTCCTTATGCACTGGTGGTTGTTGGTACGTCCTTGGGCGGACTCCACGCCCTTGAAATCTTCTTAGCTGGATTTCCGAAAAGCTTTAGTGTCCCTGTGGCGATTGTCCAACATCGTCATAGAGACTCTGACGATAGCCTAAGCCTATTTTTACAACGCCACTGTGCGCTCGTCGTCGTTGAGCCGGAAGATAAAGAAAAAATTGTTCCAGGTCGAGTCTACTTAGCACCTGCTGACTATCACTTGTTGGTGGAAGCGAACCATCTTACTCTCTCGACAGAAGCTCCCGTGTCCTATGCACGACCAGCAATTGATGTATTGTTTGAGTCAGCTGCTGATGCTTATGTAGAGAGAGTGATTGGAGTGATTTTGACAGGGGCGAGTCACGATGGAGCAAAGGGGTTGGCGAAAATCAAGGCAAACGGCGGCTTGGCTGTAGTCCAAGAACCGACTACGGCTGAGTCCATGACAATGCCAAAAGCAGCAATTGCCACTGTAGCCGTAGACTGGATTTTACCCCTAAATGAGATTGCCCCTTTTCTAGTTAACCTTTGCCATCCGGCGCTGAGGTAGAGAACATGCAGCCTGAACCGAAAGCTAACGTCCTTTTAGTCGATGACCATCCAGAAAATTTGTTAGCGCTGGAGGCGATACTTGGCAAACTTGGTCAGAATCTGATTAAGGCTCACTCTGGTCAAGAAGCCCTGAGATGCCTTCTCAATCAGGATTTTGCGGTCATTTTGCTAGATGTCCAGATGCCAGGGATGGATGGATTTGAGACAGCCACTTTAATCCGAAACCGAGCGCGATCGCAACATACACCGATCATTTTCCTAACTGCCTTCAGCACCAGCGACTCGCTGATGTTCAAAGGGTATTCTCTTGGCGCAGTAGACTACCTGTTCAAACCCGTTGAACCGGAAATCTTGTCCTCGAAGGTTGCAGTATTTGTTGACTTATTCCAGAAGACAGCAGAGGTAAAACGACAAGCGGCACAACTAGCCGCGATGAATGCCGAACTTAGGGAGAGTGAGGAGCGGTTTCGCTCATTAAGTGCTTGCTCACCTGTGGGTATTTTCCTCACCGATGTTACAGGTCGCTACACCTACACGAACCCACGCTGCCAAACGATTTGTGGCTTCTCGCTTGCGGAAAGTTTGGGAGACGGTTGGTTACAATTTGTGCATCCTGACGACCGTGAGCAAGTAGTAGCCGATTGGTCGGCATGGACACTGGCGAAGGATGAATATTCCAGTGAGTTTCGCTTCCAAACCCCTGAAGGAATTGTTCGCCAAGTTCATGTCCGCGCCTCAGCAATGCTATCAGCACAAGGCGAACTGCTTGGTCATGTCGGTACGGTAGAAGACATTACCGATCGTAAACTTGCCGAGGAAGCCCGCGCTGAGTTCATCCGGGAACAGGCCGCACGACAGCAGGCGGAGGCAGCCAACCGGATGAAGGATGAGTTCCTCGCTACACTCTCCCACGAACTCCGTACCCCCCTCAACTCAATTCTCGGTTGGGCTGGACTACTGCGTACCCGCTCATTTGAGCCAGCAACCATCGCTCGTGCCTTGGAGACGATTGAGCGCAATGCGAAATTGCAATCACAACTCATTGAGGATATTCTCGATGTCTCGCGCATCATTCGCGGTAAGCTGGTTCTCAATCTCCACTTGATTAATCTTTTCCCTGTAGTTGAGGCAGCTGTTGATTCTGTGCGTCCCTTAGTGGAGGCAAAATCGATTCAAGTAGAAACGGTCTTTGACACCTCCACCGATTCAGTTTCAGATGGAAGTGTTAATGGCGATGGATTCTCTCCCAATTCGGGCGGCAAGGAAAGCTTAATGATTAAGGGGGATTCAACTCGCTTGCAGCAAGTTGTCTGGAATCTTCTGTCCAATGCTATTAAGTTCACATCCGAAGGCGGAAAAGTGGAAGTTCGTGTTCAGCGTACTGACTCCCATGCTCAAATTCAGGTGATTGACACAGGTATTGGGATTAGCAAAGACTTTCTTCCCTTTGTTTTTGATCGCTTCCGCCAGGAAGACAGTACAACGACACGAGCCTATGGTGGCTTAGGGTTGGGCTTAGCAATTGTACGGCATTTAGTAGAACTACATGGCGGCACGGTTCGAGCAGACAGTGAGGGTGAGGGACAGGGAGCAACTTTTACTGTAGAGTTGCAGCTCCAAGATAGTCCCCAGCCAGAACCAAGTCGTCTGGAAAAACTGAGATTGCAACGAGAAAGTCGTCACTCCGCAGTTAGTGCAGCCGCTAAAGCAGCAGGACTTCTCTGTGGCCTGCAGATCTTGATTGTGGATGATGAGCCGGATGTACGTGAGCTTCTCACTACTGTGATTGAGGAATCGGGAGCAGAAGCGATCGCAGCCACATCCGTAACAGAGGCACTCAACGTTCTTAAAACTTCACAACCGGATGTTTTAGTGAGCGATATTGGGATGCCTGGTGAGGACGGTTATAGCCTGATTCGCCAAGTCAGAGAGCTTGAGGAAAATAGAGGCGAAATGCTTCCTGCTGTTGCCTTGACTGCCTATGTTCGAGAGGAGGATTCTAAACAAGCGATCGCGTCTGGTTTCCAAATGTATCTCACTAAGCCTGTTGACACCGCTCAGTTAGTCATCGCCGTCGCTAACCTTGCTGGACGAGCTGTAGATGAAGGCGTTCACCACTAGAGCGCAGTTCACAGCACATTGATGTCGGTGCTGATGTCCATTAGCTTACATCTTAATAATTGCTGTTTTGTCAAGAAAAGTGAGATGCGTTTACCCTGATGTCAAAGTTACCCACCGGAATCAGGGAAGCCTGACGCCCAGTATCCACAGAATAGTTCAGGCAAATGCTGAGATAACGTTGTGGTTTGTAAGACAAGCGTTCTGCCCACTCGATCGCTACAATCCCTAACTCAAACTCTACACCCTCCCAGTAGCTTTCCAGGTTCAACGCTGTGACTTCTTCGGGTTCCAAGCGATACAAATCTAAGTGGTAGAGCGGCAAACGCCCCTCCAGATACTCGTTAATTAAGGTGAAGGTAGGGCTAACAATTGAATCTGTGATGCCTAGCCCTTCACCAATACCTTGAACCAGAGTAGTTTTACCAGCACCTAGGTCTCCTTCCAGCAAAATCACACTTCCTGCCGGGAGAGATTGTCCTAAACTTAGCCCAAGCGATCGCGTTGCCTCAGCATTTGCAAGAAAAATTGTAGCCATTTGCTATTGAATTATGCCTAATCTGAAAATAGGTGTTAGGTGTTAGGGGTTAGGTTGTAGGTGGTAGGGGTTAGGGATTTTCATCGCAATGTTAGTGAGCGATAGCTCATGGTGTCTAACAACCAACAACTAACTAAACATGAGCACGACTGTACCACCGTAGCAACACTCGTGCTAGCCGTTCAGGATTATGGCGCACGAAATTGGTATGTACATCCTCATCCATTACATTTGAGAGAACAATCCGACGACCTAAGTTAGCGATCTCTTCTCGATCCAGAAATACAGGATGTGAATTGACTTGAGCATAGTTAATCAAAGACTGAGCCGAAGGGACTTTCCGATGCACCAAGACAGCGTTAAATAGGTTTTTACCACAAGCTTCGTCAATTGCTCTAATGTGGTCTGAGACGGTATAGCCCTGCGTTTCACCGGGCTGGGTCATGATATTACAAACATAAATGCGAGGAATCGAGCGAGACGCGATCGCGTCAGCAATTTCTGGCACCAAGAGATTAGGAATAATGCTGGTGTAGAGACTACCGGGACCGATGATAATGTAATCGGCTTCCTTAATTGCCTTGAGAGCGGCAGGTAAAGCGGGGGGATTGGCAGGAATACAACCAATGTTGGTGATTTTACCATTAGCCTCTGTAATATTTGATTCCCCTTCGATCCGACGTCCATCGGCTAATTCTGCCCAGAGGCGAACATCACTCAGCGTTGCGGGTAACACTCGTCCCCGCACCGCTAATACTTGAGAACTAGCTGCGATCGCTCGTTCTAAGTCTCCGGTAATGTCGCTCATTGCTGTCAGGAACAAATTACCAAAACTATGACCGACCAAACCGTTACCTGTCTTAAAGCGGTATTGAAATAGTTCCGTCAATAGCTTTTCTTGGTCTGCCAACGCTGCCAAGCAGTTGCGAATATCTCCCGGCGGTAGCACCCCAAACTCTTGCCGTAGCCGCCCACTTGAACCTCCATCATCTGCCACAGTGACAATAGCCGTAATATTAGCACTGTAGACCTTCAGCCCTCTGAGGAGGGTAGAAAGACCCGTACCGCCGCCAACCACAACAATTTTGGGTCCCCGATGCAGTCGGCGATGCGCCATCAGCACATCCACCAGTTCTTGATCTTTCCCAGGCTTTAATACCTCGGTAATCGAGCCAACTGTCCGGGTTTGCCCCCAGAAAATCAAGACCAAACCACAGGTAATCGCAATTGGGCCTGATACATAATTGGGGATAATCGTTGCGATTGTCTCCAAGAGTCGCGCCGTGAAATCAATTAAGTAAAAAATCGGGGTCAGCTTTACCCATATTGCTAACCCCAGACTTGTCAGTAGGACACCACTCGCACTTAAAAGCAACCAACGTTTTACAAATAATCCAGGCGCTAACCACTTGAACCAGCGATTAAATCGCCGGGGTGTCCGACCTCTGGATTCGTGTTGCAGGGTGCGTAAGGCTTGTTTGAAGAGACTGATTGAGGACATTACTGATACAAGTCGGGGGAATACTAAGACTGGATAGACTTTAACCAAGTGCGGTCGAATCACTCAAGTAGGTGAATCGATTTAACAGGTCTTGTCGTATGAAGTTGCCATTTTAGTTATTAAGCGTGAATGAGTGCCCACCAGGATACATTTAGAAAATTGCACTAATGTGTGATCAATACAACATCTAGTAGAAGAACCATTATGATGAAAAGTTTGCGATCGCAAGGCGGGACGTTCCCTTCGCCCTTTGCCAGAATTTAGGGTAATACACTGGACAGACGTTTCCCGCAACGAGGCAGATGGAACAACGAATTTTGGGACTCGACCCAGGACTAGCCATTTTGGGGTTCGGGGCGATTCTCTGCCAAAAGGCAGAAAAAAACCGTGAGCGGGACTTGAAAGGAGCCTATGCAGGTGTCAGTACAGACACTCAAGCAAACCCACAGGTAGATCTAGTGAGGTTACTAGATTTTGGGGTGATTCAGACCCCGGCGCGGACTGAGATAGGCTCGCGACTCTGTACGATTTATGACGACTTGCACACCCTGATGGAACAGTGGCAACCTGATCTCGTAGCAATTGAGAAACTTTTTTTCTATCGGATGAGTAGCACGATTACGGTAGCTCAGGCAAGGGGTGTCTTGATGTTAGTGTTGGCACAGCATAAAGTCCCCATGGTGGAGTATACACCAGCTCAAATTAAGCAGGCATTAACGGGCTATGGCAATGCTGACAAGTATGAGGTGCAGCAGGCAGTAGCACAGGAGTTGAATTTGGAGAGCATCCCTAAACCCGATGATGCGGCAGATGCTTTGGCAGTTGCTTTGACTGCCTGGTTTCATCAGTCCTAAGGTTGCTCCACATTCCAGTTGCACTCCATATAGCAGTCGAAGTATAGATTAGGACATCAACGGAGGCTATGACCCTTAGCAAGAGATATTTGGCTGAAAGCTGAGTGCTGAGTGCTGCTTGCTATAACTAAACGATTTGAAGTGCGATCGCTTGTCCAACGCCTTATGTGCTGTTGTTACAGAAACACATTTGCTCAGTCTGCGTCAAAACTATTATTGAGTCATCCCACTTAAGTTTGACGACTTATACCTTTTTAGAGCGAGGAGTTTCGATTGCCAAACCCAACCTCTAATAGGGTTTCAGAATTTCAACTGTTCTATGTCTAAAACAAAAGCGTCTTGCATTTGAGTGTTATGAAACCTGAGCGTTTGTTATTGTGTGTGGCTTCCCTTTGTTTACTCAATACTCCTGTTTGGGGTAGTGTTCCTGTCTCTACTGTTCTTGCCCAAGCGCCGGGTGAAGAACAAACTAGCATTGATGTCTATCGCTTTGCTAGCCCTGCAGTAGTCACGATTAGCACGGGTAGAGGTTCCGGTTCTGGCAGCATTGTTAGCCCAGAGGGACTAATTTTGACCAACGAACACGTTATTCGGAGCGCTAGAGGGGGTCTAGTCAGTGTGAGTACGACGGCAGGTAAGCGCTACACCGGGCGCGTGATAGCGATTGACCGCCGTAATGACTTAGCGCTATTACGACTGGATACGACTGACCGTTTCCCGACAGTGCGGCTGTCTAGTTCAGAAGGCATTCAAGTCGGAGCAAGAGTGTTTGCTATTGGTAGTCCCTTTGGGCTGTCAGGAACGTTAACCACTGGCATCTTGAGCCGGATTGCTCCCGATGGCGATTTGCAAACGGATGCAGCGCTGAATCCAGGAAATTCCGGAGGTCCGTTGCTCAATTCGCGGGGTGAACTTATCGGTGTAAACAAAGCTATTCTTAGCCCAAACGGGGGAGGCAATACAGGAATTGGCTTCGCAACCAGTGCTGTAATCGCTAGGGATTTTATTGAGCAAAACCGCAACAACAGCAATCCGACTAGCAGTAACGTGGCTTCCTCTCCTTCAACTCCTCGCTTTGGCATCACTGTCGATGCAGGGACACTGCTCGTTTTGGGAGTACAGCCTGGTTCCTTGGCAGCTACTATCGGACTGAGGCGTGGAGATCAACTCATCGCCATTAATGGTCGTCGTCTTCGGGGCATTCAAGATTTGCAAGCTTTTTTGGAGAGGCAGCCAGCTTCGGCTGTGCTTACAGTGGCACGAAATCGTCGGTTAGCAGATGTACGGGTGAATTTTTAGGTTGGTTGTTGGTTGTTAGTTGGAGTGTCTAATCTAAAGTTCAATTTGTTGCCAGTTTATTCGAGGGGGTTGTCGGAGTGCTGACTCGCTTGTAGTGCGGTGAGTGCTTTGAGCTGTTTATCTAAACCTTGTAACATTTGGTTAAGAGCTGGTAGGGTTTCTATGGTTGTGGGATGGCGAGAAGAGCGATCGCGAATTTCATTTAACTTTCGTTGTAACTGTTGAGCTAGTTTCAAAGCGTCCTGACTTAGCTTTTCCAATTGTTGGCGTTGATAGAATTTCAAAGCAACTCCTCGCAATACCTGAAGCGTTGCTTCTTCTCCGTGGGTACCTGGCATCACCCGCAAACGCAGTAATAGAGATTCTTCCTGGTAGCGTCGCTCAACCTCGACCTGCTTGGGTTGGATGACGGGAAGTAGGGGTAATTGTACGACGCGCTTGAGTTCGATAATTACACCCTGAAACACGGGTAAGGTTAGTCTCTCAATCACAGACTGCAATACACCATCTTGACTCCACAGAATGCGACCTTGATCAGCTTGCCGCTCGAAATACAACCGACCAATGCCACCTAGCAAGACTCGACCTAACAACTCTTGTAAGAGGTGTTGAGGCGCTAATGTCGCGATAAATTCTATCGGCTGAGATAGATACCGCGCTTGCACTTCCAGGATTGGCACAGCCTCAACTGGGGGTAAAGCGACAGGGGCTGGTATCATCGCTGTGGAAGGGGCTGCTTCTTCACTCCTTTCGGTTGGCAGATTTGAGGGTATGGGACTTGGTACTCGCGATCGCTGAGCTGATACTGTAGGGGATAGTCCAGACGATCTCGTTGGTGCTGGTGACAAGTCCGTAGATTCACTCTCAGGTTCTAGAGCATCATCTAAAATCAGTGTCGGTTGCTCAGATCGGGGAACTTTATGTTTCTTCTGAGGTGCTTGCGTTTTGGGCGATGGGGAGGTGTGGGAATGATTCAGGTACGCGGAAAGCATTACCTGATGAACGCTAGCTGTAATCTGTTCTGTCTTAAGTGAGCAGTTTAGGTAAGCCAGGATGTGACGGACATAATCTAGCGCTGAAGAGTCTTGAGGTACTACCATACCCAGCTTTAGATGTTTTCCTTCCAAAGCGAGGGGTAAAAACTGATAGTACAAGCAAGCTTCAAAAGGCAGAATGCTGTCAATCAGCCGAAACATATGCTCGGTCTCTACCTCAGAGAAATTTTTTATCGGAGATGGAGAAGAGGTTGACTGTGTATGAGGTTCGGACGGGTCTGGGTGGCTTGGTAAGGACACCATAAAAGTTTCTCCAACCTGAGTGGCGACTGGTCGAGATGCCCCAGGAACGCAGTTTCAAAAGAATTTTAAGTTAGGGGTTGGCGAGTATTACTCGCTGAGCCACCCTACTTAGATTTTGAGCGAGGGTTATGTAATAAATTTCAGTTGAAGTACTACCTCAACCTTACAATTTTGCCTGGGTTTAGGAAGCACTTCTTAGCGCTTGAGCCGCCAAATAAAGCTTACTCCATTCACCCACGACCTGGTTAATTTTCAAGTTTAAGTCCTTGGCGATCGCGTCTACAGTTTTCCCTGATTTCAATTTATCAATTAACTGCTGCTGCTCAGGTGTCAGAGTTTCCCAATATTCTTGCCACTGCACAGGTGTTAGCCCCAAGCTATGCTCCCGCAAGGAGGTTTCTAGCCAGCTTGCGACTAATTCCGGCTTCGCTTTGATAGAAAATACCCGAATCGCATGGTAGCTGATTTTTTCCCGCAGTCGGTAAACCTGCTTGACAGGCATATTTAAGGCACTTGCGATCGCTTCTTGAGACTGTCCTTGAAGGTAGAGCCGGAGCCATTGCGCGGCTACAGGGCCTAGGTTTTCCGTTTCCCGCAAGTAATCCTCAAATTCTTGACGGACAGACAGCCGCAGTGTCTGTTGTTCCTCAAAAGCTTGGGTATCTTGATAGTCGGCTGTTGCTTGGCTATCCAATAAACTCACAGGTGAATCGGTATCATCGAGGGTCATTTCCTCTGAAACCAGCCGTACCATGTCCCCCTCTGGCACATGGGTCATCCCACCACGCTGAGAGCGACGCAAAAAGTTAACAAAACGATACACTAGTAGAGGCTGGTTACGGATTGGGCGTAGACAATATTCTTCAACCGTAGTCAGTAATAAAGCGTCACGGAGGCGGGTATCGTCAGTACACTGAGCAATCCAAGCAATTTGCTTTTGAATGTAGCGATCGCTATTCAACAACTCTTGAATGACTTCTTGTAAAACATCCGCAACGGCTCGTTGGCGATCGCGGCTAAGCGAAACCCAGGTGCGGATTTTATTCCGAAGGGTTACTAATCCGCCTAACCGATTGGTTAAATTACGATAAGCCCGAACGGGTTCCACCCCAAGGTAGCGTTGCCGCAAAATTCGATAGCGATAGTCCATCGCTTGCTTGGCGATCGCTAACTGGTTCGGTAGTAACGTCTCAAAGCGCTCTACATTGTCTCCAAGTAACCAGCGAACAATACTTTGGCTAGTAACTGAGCCTAAAGTTGGGTAGTCACTTGCTAGGCGATCTCGCCAATCTTGCTCCAGTTCGTCCGCCAATGTCATGAGATTGCTCTCCTCGAACCCCTGTTTTAAAGTTTGCATGACAACCCTCTCTTGCTACACTTATTGTGTTTTTTGCGGCTGCTCTCCATTGGAACATATCTACCTTTAGATAGAAGTGATCACACCCCGTTACCCCTGCTTTGAGCATCACACTGGCACTTTGACGCAGAACATACCCTGGTACTGTTGAGATCGCTTATCTTAGGTGTTCTAGATCACTACCCTAGGAAGATTGATTCACCCTCTCTAAGTGTTACGTTTCCTAAATTAGGAAATGGTCTACTACATAGCTCTCACTAACGCTGATGAAAATTATGCAACCTGAGCAAATTGAGACGCATTTGCAGCGGTTAAAGGAAGAGCAACAGCTAATTCTGAACCATGTGGACAACGCGATCGCCCTTTTTAATCCATCGCACCATCTGGTTTTGTTTAATCAGAAACTCGCGCAAATTTGGGGACTATCAGCAGACTGGTTGGTTCAACAGCCTCATTTTCACGAAGTATGCGCTCAGGTTGTTGCCTATGGCTACTGGACACCCGTTCAATGTAGACATATGCAAGCCATAATACCACCAACCGACAGCCAAAACATTTCTTTCTCACTAGAACAACCCAATGGCATCTATCTTGAGGTAGATGCTACCGTGATATCCGATGGTGGATACCTATTAAGCTTTCGTGACGTAACGGCTAAAGAGCAAGCCCTGCGGGAAGCAACGCTCATGGAGACTACTTTAAACGCCGAAATTAAGCGTCTAAGTTTTTTACAAGGTCTTACAGAACGGCTACAACCGGCTAGTGAGTTGCTAGAAATTGGGCAATTTGCTCTGTCTTACTTAGTTGAGACAATGGGAGCGGCATTCGGGGATGTGAAGGTGATTCAAGGTGAAGGGAAAGATGCCCAGGCGGGAATTCTCACCAATGAAATCTCCTGTGAGTTCATTGCCACCTATGGCACCGTCGCTGTGGGAGAGATGGAATCCCTGCTAAAGCGAGGGATACCCTACGGTGAAGGGCTGCTCTGGCAGGTTGTGGAAACTGGCGAACCTCTATTCATCGAGGATTACAAAAATCACCCTCAAGCCGTTCCTGCTTTCCGCCATCCAGGTATTGGTCAACTAGGGATTTTTCCGATTCCTAGCGCCACTGGCAAAATTATCGGTGTCTTGACTTTAGAATCCCGCGACGGACAGAAGCTTCAGGACGCTCCCCAACAAGATATGCTACTTGCAGCTTGCCGTACCTTAGGTGTTGCTATAGAACGTGCCCAGGCTCAAGAACACCTCCAGCGTGTGAATGAAGAGTTAGAGCGAGTCTCTCAGCTTAAGTCAGAATTTCTTGCCTCCATGTCCCACGAACTGCGAACCCCCCTCAACAGCATTTTGGGATTTTCAGATTTGTTGCAGCGTGGCAGAGGTGGTACCCTAAGCGATCGCCAGCTTACTCACGTCCAAGTGATTGAAAAAAGTGGTCGGCACTTACTGCAACTGATTAACGATATTCTTGATTTGTCGAGGATTGAAGCCGGGAAAGCTGACCTTAATCTTGCTCCCGTCTCCATTCAGAAGCTATGTACCCACTGCCTAAGAATGATTCAGCCTCGTGCTGAGAAAAAACAACTGGCGCTATCACTAGAACTCGACTTCCGTCTACATCAGGCAGTTCTGGATGAGCGTCGTGTCAGCCAAATTGTGATTAACCTCTTAGCGAATGCAGTCAAATTCACTCCAGAGGGAGGCACCGTAAAGTTGAGTGGGCGCCTTGCTTATGGAACTGATCTAGAACAGGAATTATTCCGACCCGATCGCAGCCCTGTTAAGGCAAGTGCGCCTTATTTGTGCCTGGAAGTCAAAGACAGTGGAATCGGCATTCCTGAAGACAAGCTGCATCTACTGTTCCACCCGTTTCAACAGGTAGACTCTTCTTTGACACGGCGACATGAAGGAACAGGCTTAGGGTTAGCGCTAACGAAGCGACTCGCAGAACTTCATGGTGGTACGGTTTCTGTAGAATCGCAAGAAAACTGCGGTAGTACATTCCGTGTCTGGCTCCCCCTAAAGGAAAGGCACTCTAATTTAGCATCTAAGAGACGGGTGAGTGATTCTCAACAGCCTGATTCTTCTGTCCTCAACCAGGAACTAGCACTGAGTCATGCAAAACGAATTTTGGTAGTGGAAGACCAGTTCCTCGACCAAGCCTTGATTTCTGAGGTGTTGGAACTCGAAGGGTATGCCGTTGAGGTCATTTACGATGGTCAGATGATGCTGGACAAACTGCACTCGCTGGTAACTCCTGAGACCTTACCGCACCTGGTTTTGATGGATATCCACCTCTCCAAGGTTGATGGATTTGAGCTGATTCGTCAACTAAAAGCCCATCCCCTTTGGCAGAGTGTACCTGTTATTGCAGTTACGGGAATGGCAGATGATTGCGATCGCTCTCTTGCCACGGGTGCTGATAACTACTTAAGCAAGCCTTTAAATGTGGAAACAGTCATTACCACTGTTCGCTCTTTTGTTGAGACTCAAGAGGAACCTAGGGATTCTTCTCCCTGACATTGAAAGTCCATCTTCCCTCAGTGTGAATCACGAGTAACCAAAGGAGAGAAGATCAAAGTCTCTTTAAGCTAAAGAGATATACCAGTTGAGTGATTACCATCACTAGATAGGTGTGTTTTAATGTGTAAAGAAATGTTTAATTGTCTCATCTCATAACCAATAGACTACTTGCACTTTTTCTTCCTCACTGTCGTTAATAGAATCTACGAGAGTAAGGCAACGACGATTCAGGGGTATCTAGGCGAATTGTGTATTTTTAGTTACTTGCGTTTGAGGTGGAGTTACACAAACCACCAACGTGAAAGGCGCTCCTTATCTACCAAGCAAAGTGGTTTTGCGCTGAGCGTACCACTCTGTAGTTATAGATTTTTGTCAGGTTTATGCCAAACCCTACGCCGCGTATACTGCTAGTCGATGACGACCCTACTAATTTATTCCTTCTAGAAGAGTTATTACTTTGTGAAGGTTATGTCCCTGTGTTAGCAGAATCAGGAACAGAAGCGCTAGAAATTGCGGCCCAATCAAAGCCTGACTTGATTTTATTGGATGTCATGATGCCAAAAATGGACGGTTTTGAGGTTTGCCGTCGCTTACGGGAAGATGAGCGGTTAAACACTATACCCGTAGTGTTTCTCACCGCTTTGGATGATGACCACTCCCGCTTGCGAGGGCTGGAGATGATGGGAGATGATTACCTCACCAAACCAATTAATAGCCAGCTACTTTTAACAAAAATTGCTAGCATCTTGCGCTTAAATAAGATGCGATCGCAACAAGTCCAGTCTGAGATTAGCCAACAAGTAAAAGAACAATCCCGAAAACAAATCGCAGCGGCTTGGGAGGTTAATGACTACATCTCAGAAAAGTTTCGGCTGTTTGTACCGGAGCAGTATCTTAACCGAATTGCTCCTAAAGGTGTTGAATCAATTCAATTAGGAAATGCCAGGGAAGAAGAACTGACTGTCTTGTTCTGTGATATCCGAGGCTTTACTACAATTGCAGAATCCCAGACAGCCATGCAAACCTTTGAATGGCTCAATGCATTCTTTACCCAGATGAGTCAGGCTATTACTGCTCATCATGGCTTTGTTGATAAATTCCTGGGAGACGCGATTTTTGCGGTTTTTGACCGTGTTGAAAGCCACGCCGAAGACGGGTTAAATGCTGCTGTCACAATGTTACAGAACCTCAGTGAGTTTAATCGCGATCGCAAAAAGTTCAATCTGGAACAGCCGATTAAGGTTGGTATTGGCATTCACACCGGAATTGGCTTAATCGGTACGGTTGGCTCTGATAATCGTATGGATTCTACAGTAATAGGCGATGTCGTAAACACAGCAGCGCGATTAGAAGAATTAACGAAGCTTTACGATTGCCCCATCCTTGCTAGTGGGATGACACTTGCCCATGTTAGAGCGAATTTAAAAAAAGCAAGCCTCGACGCTCAAAGTAATAGCGAAATTACTCCTAACCCTTCACTTTCCTATTACAGCCGTTGGGTTGATTGTGTAACGCCTCGTGGCAAGCAGCAAGTTCTTAACCTTTATGAAATTTTGGGGACATCAAGTCAGATATTGGATAAGACAAAACTGCAATCGCAATCAGCCTATGATTCAGGGATTGAGGCATTGCACCAGAAAGATTATGCTAGTGCTAGTGAATATTTCCAGCAGATAATCGAACAAAATCCTACCGATGCGATCGCTAAGCTTTACATGGAACGTTGTCAAGCACGGTTGGGATTAACACCCCAATAGACAAAGGCACCTTGGGATGGTTTTATTGCAGGCTAAGTGTAATTATTAATTGCCGTTCTACTTCGTTAATTTTCTAAATTATCAAGATATACTTTATTTCATCTATCTAAAGTCCCGCTTTTTCTTGTATAAATCTCTAACTCCTGAGAGATGTAATTTATTCCATTAGTTTCTCATAGTAATAGTAGAAGAGTACACGTTGATTTGTTTGCAGGAGTTTCAAATGAGCGTAGAAGACCGGGCAGAGGCAATTGCCAAGAATATTGAAGGCAAAATTCAAGAGGTGGCTAGTGAAATTACGGGTGACCCAAAAGATAAAGTAGAAGGGCAAGCCAAACAAGACGAAGCAGCAGCAATTCACGCAAGAGAAGATATCAAAGACAAAGCAAAGGAAATAATTGATAAAGCTTAGGAGTTGTAGCAAGCTTACTATCACTCGGTATCTTCGTTTTTCCTGATTCCTTGAACTAAAGTTCCTGACGTATGTAAAAAAAACCAGCAGACAAATCATCTGCTGGTTTTTTATATGTATTTTCATCCAGCCTTCAGCTTATTCGTCACCCCTTCAGCTAAAAAGGTCTAAAAAGTAGAGTCTGAGGGGGCTTGCTTTGCCACTTTCACACTTGAACGATTTGGGATAGAAAATGTCACTGTCTAACCAATTGGGCGTTAGCTCTCTTTGCTCGTTGGATAGGGTTCATCCACTTTTCTAAGAGACTAAAGACTTGTGAGGAGAGGATAGTCAACACTAAGTAAGAGAGGGCAACACCTGCATAAATTTCAAAAGGACGGTAGTTGTTTGCCACAATCAATTGAGCACGGCGAAACAATTCTTCAAAGCCAATAACAGCAACTAAGCTGGTGTCTTTGAGCAACGAGATAAATTCGTTGCCCAAGGGGGGCAGCATCCGCCGCAAGGCTTGGGGAAAAATTACATACCGCATGGTTTGTACTGAACCCAAACCTAGCGACTGAGCCGCTTCTGATTGCCCTAACTCAATCGACTGGATACCCGCTCGAACCGTCTCGGCAATATAGGCAGCACTGTTAATACTAAGGGCAAGTACACCCGCTGTTAGAGGATTTAATCTCAAGGGAATGCCAAATCCTCGCAATAAGGGGGGTAACCCAAAGTAAATCATGAAAATCTGCACCAGCATTGGTGTTCCCCGGAAAAAGTCTATATACGCCCTAGTAATCCAGCGTAAAGGTGCAGAAGGGGAAAGACGAGCAATACCAATCAGGGAACCTCCAATCATACCCAGAATACCCGACATTACAGTCAGTTGTAGGGTAACTACAGCGCCCAAGAGCAGTGTAGGCATGGCTTGGAAGATAATGTTAAGGGATTCAAGCACGACTTAGTTAAGGGTGATGAGTTGGGGATTCGGGATTCGGAAGTTTACACAGTTCTACTATTTCACCGTATTGCTGAAGAAAGATTGTTGGGGAGGGGAAAAGGAACGTTGCTGGCAGATGTTCAGCAACGTTTTAGAAATTGGTATTGCTACTTCCTATCTTGTAGTCCCTCCCAAAGCAATAAGTTGTGTTTGACGATGCCTACCAGCTTTGGTATTAGATCGGTGCAGTTTCTGGAAGTTTAGGAGGTTCTTCGTCAAACCACTTCTTGTAGATTTGAGCGTAGGTTCCATCTTTAATAATGGTGTCTAAACCTCTATTGATAGACTCCAGGTTTTCTGAACCTTTAGGGGTGGGAATGCCATAGTATTCTGCGGTGAGCTGTTCTCCAACGAGTTTTAGACCTTTGAGGCTACCCGTTTTGAACGCATACAAGGTAACAGCCTTATCATTAATTGCGGCATCTGCATTACCATTAACTACTTCTTGAAGAACAAGATCTGGGCTATCAAATGTGCTGATTTTGGCTCCAGAAACTTTTTTGGCTTCATCAGCACTAGTTGTACCAATTTGTACAGCAATTTTTTTATTTTTGAGGCTGTCTAAATCAGTGATATCAGTGTTTTTTTCTGGAACTGCGATCGCAAGTCCGGCTTTAAAGTAAGGTTTTGAGAAGTCGATGACTTTTGCTCGCTCAGGGGTGATAGTCACTCCAGCCATAGCCGTATCAACAGAACCTGCCTGTAAAGCTCCAATCATGCCATCAAACCGCATACTCTCAAGGTCTACTTGGAAACCTTCCGCCTTACCAATGCTGTTAATGATGTCAATGTCAAATCCTTGAATCTGCCCATCAGGCCCTTGAAATTCAAAGGGTGCAAAAGTTGGATCAGTTGCTACTTTGAGAGTTTTACCTGCGGCAGCCGGATTTGAACCTGCACCTGAAGGGCTACTGCCAGCATCCGTAGAATTAGGAGCAGTGTTGTTACAGGCAATAACTAGCATCAAACAGCCTAGGGCAAGGGCGAACTGACGCCACCAACGGATACCTGTAAATCTAATCATCGTTCCTCATTTCCTCTTATCATCCTACCTAGAGAAACTGCCTCATAAAGCGAATAAACCTTTAGTAGAAGTTTATTAATAGCTGTAGAGACAAAGCTTTGGTTCTTTGAGTTTATGTTACCTTACAGCTTTTCAGTAGGAAGGCTTGTGCCTTTGGAGGAGTGTTTGCCAGAAGGCTCATCCTATTGAGACTGTAAGCAAATCGCTCAATAGCTAGTTTGAGCTTTGACTGACTCAAGTGAATGTGATAACTGCTACAATTTACGGCAAGAATGGTGAGATAGTCTCTTATAGCAAGTCGAGCTAAGCCCGCATTTAGGACTGGATATGGAGGATTCTACTCCGGCGATCGCATTTGAACAGATTGAAAAAAGCTTTGGCTCTCTAAAGGTACTGCAAGGCATCAGTGGCTCGATTAACCGGGGAGAAGTTGTCGCAGTAATCGGTTCTTCTGGCTGTGGCAAGAGTACACTCCTACGCTGCTTCAATCGTTTAGAGACAATTAACGGCGGGCGTTTAGTTGTCAATGGGATAGATCTATCGTCTCCCAAACTCAGCCAGAAGCACTTGCGGAGACTCCGGACACAGGTAGGGATGGTTTTTCAGCAGTTCAACCTGTTTCCCCATCTAAGTGTGCTGGAAAACTTGATGTTAGCCCCGCGTCAGGTACTTGGACAGTCTCGTGCTGAGAGTGAGAAGCAAGCTCAATTTTATTTGGAGAAGGTAGGTTTGCCGGAAAAGGCGATCGCTTATCCAGAACAACTATCGGGTGGACAGAAGCAACGGGTAGCGATTGCCCGGAGTTTGTGTATGAACCCTCAAATCATGTTATTTGATGAACCAACGAGTGCCCTCGATCCAGAACTCGTGGGGGAAGTCCTACTAGTAATGCAGCAACTGGCAGAAGAAGGGATGACGATGGTAGTCGTCACTCACGAGATGCAGTTTGCCCGTGAAGTAGCGAATCGGGTGCTGTTCTTAAACAAGGGTCAGGTAGAAGAAGAAGGCAAAGCCCAACAAGTGCTGAATGATCCTAAAAGCGATCGCCTACGCGCTTTCTTGAGTCGCATGAGCTTTGTGAGCCAATGAAGCGAAAGTAGCGCCTATAATCTTTTCGCAATTTATAGGGTGCGGCAAAGCTACAATCGCTTCCAATATATTTTTCTCTCAGGGCAATAAATTCGTCGTCAAGCTAATAGATAACATCAAGTCTTAAAGTCTGATTTACGGTATTCTGCCAGATGAGAACTGAAAACCCTTTCTGAGAGAAAAGCACTCAACCTTTGCCTGATCTTTCATGTTATAAGAGAGTTTCTTCTTCATCCTGAAACAAAAGTATACACTTAGAGGTAAGAGACTAGAGAGGCATCACAGATTATGACCTCAATGACGCAGGCAAGGAAGGCAGGACAAATGAAACGAATAACTAGCTATCAAGCCTTATGGAGACCACAAGACAATCGAGGGCACTTTTGGTTTACCTATTTTGATGGTGAAAAAGCACGCACAATTGATCTAGATGCAGAGAGCTTCCGGACAATGCTGAAAGTCCTTGACACAGATAAGCCAATTTTTGGCGACCATACAACCTCAGCTATTGCCGTTCATTCGCAGCCGAATGAGATTAAGGTAGGTGCATGGGCATAAGGGAAGAAATGACTTTCAACTTCTAACTTTTGGACAGACAGCAATCTCTAAGAAGCTTCTTAAGGAGAGTAAGTATCTCAAGCTTTCTTAAGAGAAATTGGCTAAAGCCTTGTCCGTTGGTGTTGCACAGTTCTAGAATGCTCCAAATAGGGGGTACAAGGATTGACTCACTAGTTCATTACTAGGGACGTGCAACACCTTGCCAATAAACTTCTTACTCGCCGGGGTGCTTGCTTCCTCTCGAATCTATTAACTTTCGACCAGAGAAAAAACTTTGCAATTTCAGTGTTTCTATTGGGTGAGTTGTTTCGGGTCTAATGCTGATGTATGACTCCTATTCGTCGCCTACATCTTGTTGTACTTATCTAAATTCCGCAAGAAATCAAAGTAACAGTTTTAAGTCTTCAATGCTGCTGAATACTGGATTGCCTAGGGTTTTTGTAAATCAACGCTAGCAAATTTACAAGTGACACAGGAGTCTGATTGCGATCGCCCTAAGTTGAAGGCTAACAACGAGATATTACAATCTTTGCAAACTCTTTAATCTTCTTGGTAGAAACTATACAAAAGTATACAATTGGAAAGAAGAGACTAGAGGAGCGGACAAAAGGAAAAGTCTATAGAGATGGAAATGAAACGAATTGCAAGCTATCAGGCATTATGGAGACCTCAGGACAACAAAGGTCACTTTTGGTTTACCTATTTTGATGGAGAGAGAGAACGCACAATTGATTTAGATGCCGAAAGTTTCCGGATTGTCTTAGAAATTCTTGACACAGATAAGCCCATTTTCGGAGACCATACGACCGCTGCTGTCGCTGTTCACTCGGAACCCACAGAAGTGAAGGTAGGCGCTTGGGCATAAACAGACAATGAATTTACCCACATCAAGGCTTGCCATAAGTCAAACCCTTGATGCAGATTCACCCTTATCTTAGGAAAGACGCATCTCTCCTAGTAAAAACTAGTGTGGTAGATACACCCTTGCAGAAACTAGAGGCAGGAGGTAGACAAAACTATTGACACTTTGACGCTAAGTCCACTACAAGTTGATGAATTTCTCTTGTAGCAAACTTACTACTAGTAATACTGACGTATAACTTGTATTACATATATGTATCTTATTTCAATCAGGTGAAACCGACAACCTAACTTAACCAGACTTCATTAAGTCTTCAAAATCCTGATTAAACCCTGTCTTTTGCATTCATCAGGATGTGAAAGTGAAACAAAGCAGTACTTGACTTTGCTCTGAAGTTCAGCTTGATTCAATCTAAGGTAGTTGCAGTATTGTGCGTATTATACATCCACTCTTCATGCTGATACTTACCCGTATTACACATAGTAACTATGCCACCCAACTCTCCCGTGCCAGAGTCACTGAAGACTAAGGATATAACAGCATTGCCTTCTCTGTTTTATACCTGGCAGGATTATCGCTGTGGTTACGAATTGCTTACCTCAGGGGATTCGACGACTGACAAAGGCGTTCCTCTAGTATTACTGCATCCAATCGGGGTAGGATTATCTCGGAACTTTTGGCAGCGCTTCTGTCAAGAGTGGTGTCAATCGGGTTACGACAATCCGGTTTACAACCCAGATTTGCTTGGATGTGGTGAGAGTGATATGCCACGCATTGCTTATACGCCTGCCGATTGGGCTAAACAGTTGCAATACTTTTTGCAGACAGTCGTCAAAAAGCCTGTAGTTGTGCTGGCACAGGGTGCGGAGGTTGTTGTGGCGCTTGCTCTCGTACAACAACAAACTGAGCCAAATTATATTAAAGGTTTAGTACTGGCTGGTCCACCTGCTTGGGCAGTGATGACCGAAGAGAGTCCAAGTTGGCAACAAAGAGTCACGTGGAATGTATTAGACTCTCCTGTGGGCAATGCGTTCTACCGTTATGCTCGTCGCCGTCAATTTTTGCGATCATTTTCAGAGCGTCAACTATTTGCTGACCGCTCAGATGTTGATGTTCAATGGTTGGATACTCTCTTAGCTGGTGCGGCTAATCCCGCGAGTCATTATGCAGTTTTTTCCTTTCTCGCTGGATTCTGGCGACAGAACTATGAAAAAGCGATCGCATCGATTTCTCAACCGACTTTAGTTGTAGTAGGAGAGGAAGCAACCAGCATCAGCCGTAGTGGTCAAGCGGAGACACCAGAGCAACGATTGGCACAGTACCTCAAGCATCTGCCCCAAGGTCAGGGTTGTCAAATTCCTGGTCGTAATGTTTTGCCGTATGAGTCAACCACTGAATTTGTGTCTGTCGTTGCTGAGTTTGTGAAGCAGTTCAAGTGCTAATTCACAAGGGCAACAGAACTCACTAAATAATGATAGTTGAATCTGTAGTACATTTCGGAGTACAAACTATGTCTGAACAGTTCTCGACTGAAATAAGCGATCGCATTTGTAAGCACATGAACGAAGACCATGCCGCTGCTATCGCCCTCTATGCCCAAACCTTTGGCAATTCTCCCGATACAGAAGCCGCACAAATGCTCTCCATTGATGCCCTTGGCATGAACCTGATGACGCAAGTCAAGGGAGAGTCGGTGCCTCTACGCATTGAATTTGATCATGCTCTCCAAGATTCTGAAGATGCTCATCACACGCTGATTGCAATGGTTAAACAAGCGAGAACCCTTACAAAATAGGTTACTTGCGCCATTGCAGAATTATTCTCTTCAGAAATCTTTAACAAATTCTTATCAGAATTATACTGATGCCTCCCTTTACTCGTAGAATCTTGAATCTAGAGAAAGCGTGTAATAAAGTGAGGCTCTGGCTGCATCAATGAACAAAATCGCTAACAACAACAAAACCACTGAAAAGACTCTGCCCTTTGCAGGACTGCTGTTTTTGATGCTTGTATTTGGCGGAGGGATTCGTCAAGTCGGTTACGCTTTCGACAACGCTGTAGCCAAGGAGACTTCACACACAGCACAGGAAAAGCCACATCAGGATTCCCATCAAAACGCGGACTCCCCAAACCAAGACACGCTCTATTACTCCCCTTTCTAGAGACTCTAATGAGTAACCTCGTTTTTTGTCTACTACTGCTGCAACCAACAACCAACAACTAGACATACCCTAGTAGTCCACCACAGAAATTTTGACAGGTAAATACCTGCCTGAGAAACTGGTG